>CAZDBH010000001.1:0-81162 GCA_964503485.1 uncultured Bradymonadales bacterium
TAAAACGCTTCGAGGAATTCGACATCGACAACATGATTTACGTGGTCGGTGACGAACAGAACTACCATTTCCAGGTCCTCTTCAAGCTGCTCGCCTACATTGATGAGTCGCTCGAGGGGCATCTGAACCATCTGTCCTACGGGATGGTGCTCTTGCCCGACGGCAAGATGAAAAGCCGAGAAGGTAAAGTCGTCGACGCGGATGATCTCATCGAAGCGATGGTGGAACTGGCGGTCGAGGGTTTGCGTGAGCGCTATCCAGAGCTGACAGACGAAGCGGTACGCTCCCGCGCCGAAGCGATCGGACTGGCCGCCCTGAAGTACTACATCCTGGACTTCAACCCAAAGTCCTCGGTGCAATTCGACCCCGCCAAGTCAATTGATTTCGAGGGTCGAACCGGCCCGTACTGCATGTACAGCTACGCGCGGGTCCAGTCCATCGGCAGGAAATTCGGTGGCTGGCCCGAGGCCGATGACAGCGCGCTCGAATCGCTTGGAACCGATCTCGAGATGGCCGTCGTACAGGCACTCGAGACCTGGCCTCAGATGGTCCGCGCTGCGGTTCGGCTGCTCGATCCAAGCAAGGTCACCGAACAACTCTTCAAAATCTGCAAAACCTTCAGCACGCTCTACAACGATCGCGATCACCGCATGAAAGACATCGCGGATCCGGCGCGCCAGAAGGCGCTCTTGATGTTGAGCCAAGCCGTGGCGAAGACACTCAAAACGGGTCTGGCGGTTGTCGGCATCGACGTGCTCGAAGAAATGTGATTTCGCTCTCAGATCACGATCTTAGCGACCGTTTCATCCATCAACTCGCGCTGCCGGTGAATCGAGCGGGCCAAAGCCAACATCGACTCAGCCCGTGCTAGGTTGTGGGCTGAAGCCGTCGGGAAGTTGGCTCGATCCCAGCCAAAATAGGACTCGTTGAGTGCATCCGCGCAGAACCTGGACGCGAGCTCGACGGTGATTCGCTCCACGGTAGGCGGGATAGCAGCCCATTCGTCGGAGGTGAGCTTGCCCTCGATCCGCGAGGCGTAGCCGCGCAGCCCCGCCTCGAAGAACGCGTGATCGAACTCACCGCTCGAGTCCTCTCCGCTCGTCGCACACCACGACCGGAAGGCGTCACCCAACTCCACAGGAATCGGCATCTTGGCCAGTGTGTCCAAGTCGACCAGGCAGATTACGGCTCCTGCGGGGTCAAAGAGGAAATTGCTCAGTTTCGGGTCGCCGTGCACGGTGCGTTGCGGCAATCTCGGGTCGAGAACCAGGTTCTCGGCGAGCTCGATTATGGCTTGGGCCACTGGAGCGACGCGATCGTAGGCGACGTGCACACTGTGCTCTAGCAAAGCCTCGTCTAGAGTTCGAAGGTGTTTTGGGGTGTCGTGCACACCGAGTCGGCGAGCTTGGAATTGATAGTCTAGGTCTGACAACGCGACATGGAATCGAGCCAGAAAGGCACCCGCTTGGAAGCAATCGTTGGCGCTCGCTGCCCTTTGTAGCGTCACGCCTTCGATGTAACTCAGCACCCGCCACACGCTCTCGTCCTGTGCCCAGAGCTCGCCGTCGGTGGTTTTTACCAGCCTGGGTGTAGTCAGGCCGGCTGCAGCCAGGTGCGCCGTGATCGCTTCGATATCGTGATGAAGCGCCGGATCAAAAATTGGATTGAGCCTTTGGAGGATGTAGCAAGCATCCTGACCCACTACCTTGAAGGTCGCGTTGATCAAGCCGACTGTTATCGGCTCGCATTCCACATCGTGGAAGCCCCACTTCGCGAGGATCGAGCGCGCTATTGGGGTGCCTGCGCTGTCGCCCGCCTGTCCATCCATGGTCGCTCCGGCCGAGATGAGTCGATATTGGGAGACAGCTTACAGGCCTCGAGCCCACCTCGTCCACGGTGAGGCGTGACCTGTCTCGAGCGACTAGGTCCCCAGCTGCCACGATGTCATGTAGCGCTGCTGGTCAGCCGTGAGCTGATCGATGTGGATGCCAAGACCATCCAGTTTCAGGGCAGCGACCTGCCGGTCGATCTCCTCTGGAACCGCCAGAACACCCACCTCGAGGGAGTCGGCGTTGTCGATCAAATGCTTCACTGAGAGCGCTTGATTGGCGAAGCTCAGGTCCATGATATCGGGCGGGTGACCCTCGGCCGTGGCGAGATTGACCAGTCGCCCGCCACCAAGCAGGAAGATCGATTTACCGTTGTTGAGCCTGAACTCATCCACGCCCTCGCGCACCGTCTTCCGATCTTCGGCGAGGTTACCCAGAGTCTCGACATCCAGCTCTACGTCAAAGTGACCTGCGTTGCAGACGATCGCTCCGTTCTTCATGGCGAGGAATTCAGCCTCGCCTATCACTCGAGCATTACCGGTGACGGTGCAAAAGAAGTCGCCGATGGGCGCGGCCTCTGCGATGGGCATGACTCGATAGCCCTCCATCAGCGCTTCGAGGCCGCGCAAGGGGTCCACTTCTGTAACCACCACCTGTGCGCCCATTCCGGCCGCTCGCATGGCGACGCCTCGGCCACACCAACCATAACCCGCAACAACAAATACCGATCCGGCGATTAGCCGGTTGGTCGCTCGAAGTACGCCATCGATGACACTCTGACCGGTACCATATCGGTTGTCGAAGTGATGCTTGGTACGAGCTTGATTGACCGCAATAACCGGGAAGGCCAGCACCGATTCCCGAGCCATGCTTCGCAGTCGGACCACGCCCGTCGTGGTCTCCTCGGTCCCCCCGATGACCTGGTCGAGCAGATCGCGCCGCTTGGTATGAATCAGCCGAGCCAGGTCCGCTCCGTCGTCCATCAAGATGTGGGGTGCGTGCGCCAGACTTTCATCGATGTGTTCGTAGTACGTCTTTCGGTCGACGCCTCGCCGAGCAAAGACAGCAATACCGTCATGTTCAGACAAGGATGCGACTACATCGTCTTGAGTGCTCAACGGATTTGAGGCGCAGAGGCGCACCTCCGCACCTCCGGAAGCTAGCGTTCTTACCAGCGCTGCGGTCTCAGCCGTCACATGCAGACATGCAGCGATTCGAATTCCAGCGAGCGGTTGTGACTCGCCGAATTGGGCACGAATGCTGTGGAGTGCCGGCATGTTTCTTTCCGCCCAGTGAATTCGGGTTCGTCCTCTTGTTTCTGAAGCGCTTTGTGTCTCGTGATTTTCAGATCGTTCCATCGCAGTGTTCCTCTACAAAGAAGGGTCGTGAGTGATGGCCTCAGTCTGGTTGGAGCCCGTTGATAAGTAAAATTGAAAAATCTTCTGTTACTGTTAAGTTTTTCTTATGAATTTGGGATTCAATCGACTCAAAGTCTTCTTCTATGTTTACCGAGAAGGCAGTGCCGTAGGAGCTGCTCGCGCTCTCCACGTCACGCAGCCGGCCATCAGTCAGCACCTGAAGAAACTCGAGATGGAAGTCGCTACGCCACTGTTTACGCGGGTCCATCGACGCCTGGTGCCCACAGCGGCAGGTAACCAACTCTACGAGTTGGTCTCACCCTTCGTGGTGAAACTGGAGGCTGGGCTCCGAGCGATTCATCGCAGCCTAGACGAACCCTATGGCTTGGTTCGACTGGGAGCGCCCGTCGAATTCGGGCAACGCTATCTGCCAAAGGTCTTTGCCGAGTTTCGAGAGTTGCACCCGGAGGTGACGTTTCATCTCGAGTTGGGACACCCGTCGAAGCTGCTGGCAATGCTCCAGGACGGCCAGCTCGACTTCACGTTGGCGGACGTATTCTCGGACGCGAGAGCGAATCGAACCCTTTTTGACGTGCAGACCGTGTTCGAGGAATCGCTCATCCTGGTTGGGTCACCACGTCTTGTCGGTCGCGTAGCGATCAGCGAAGCACCGTTTATTGCTTATCGGCGGCACGCCCCCTCCCTTCGGAGTTGGTTTCGCAGGCATGTGGCGCCAGACACACCCGCGAACGCTGTCAAAATCGCATTGACCGTCGAGAGTGTCGCGGCCGCCATCGAGGGCGCCGTAAATCACCTCGGGCTGGCGGTCGTACCTTCCCACTTAGTGTCCGATGCACTTTCGGCGGGCACATTGGTCGAGGTGCAGACTGAGACGGCCGGCGAGATCAATCGAATCTCAATTGTTCAGCTGCAGGATAAGATTCCTACATTGACGGAGCGGACGTTCATTAAGTTCTGCCGCGGCGCACTCGCCTTCTAAGGCTGGCAGAAACTGGGCTTTCAGAGGAATAGTGTCTGAGTCGCTCGAGTTCAGGAGAGGTTAGTGGGAGGCAAAGTGACGAGGCAGCCAGAACGGAAGAGAAAGATCGCGGGCACTGGGCTCGCTTTTTTGTCTGGGGCACTACTCGTCTCGACACTGATTCCCATTCTGGAACCTGTGAACTGGCTCGTCGATCTCTTCGCCCACTTCCGATTTCAATACTTCTGGGCGGGGTTGATCCTGCTGTTGTTTGCCGGGCTCGCCAGGAGCCGTATGGCTCTCGGCCTATCGCTGGGTGCAGTGGTGGTGAATCTGGTGTTTCTGTGGCCACTGTGGTTTGGCTCGGGTCCATTCGACAGTGAGGATCCGCTCAAGATCCTGATATTCAACGTCAATGCGACAAATCGTTCGTACGACGAGGTGTTGGACACGGTTCGCGACAGTGAAGCCCACATTGTTGTGATCCTGGAAGTCGATAGTGAGTGGGCTCTCGCCCTGAGCGAACTACAACCCGAATACGACGCGTCTTTCGAGGCCCGTCACGACAAGTTCGGTTCGGCCTTACTTTGGCGAATCCCACTCGAGGATCACGGGTTCGTGGAGTTGGCTCGGGTGGGTTTCCCAAGTCCTGAGGCTACGTTTCGCTGGCACGATCAGCAGATACACCTGCTGGGTGTCCACACCTTTCCACCTGTTGGTGGCGCTGCCACCAGACTTCGTGACGATCAACTGGCCTTCGCAGCGAGCTGGGCCCAGGAACAAACTGGGCACGTGATTGTTGCAGGTGACTTCAACACCACTCCCTTCAGTCACAGTTTTGGGAAACTGCTCGAAGAGGGTGGGCTTCTCAACTCTCAGGTCGGTTTTGGGGTGCAGGCCTCTTGGCCAGCGGTGCCCAGCCCGTTCGGGATCCCCATCGATCACCTCGTTCACAGCGAGGGCCTGGCGACCGTGTCACGTCACCTGGGTCAATTCAGTGGGTCAGACCATCGCTCTCTATTGGTCGAATTGGCGGTCGAGCAATGATCACGGCCCGTCGAGGTGCCGATTACTGGCTCGATTCCGTGACACCGGCCTCTTTTCCTGTCTCGACGAAACGTCGCTCGGAGTCGGGCCGTGGACGTCTGCCCGAGTTGCCGACTGTTTTCCGGATCCGGGTTTCAGTCATTCGCCGGAATTTGAGCCGCTGCCTAAGCTGCGTCCAGAGTTGGGTTGCTGCCGCGTCCAGCGACTTGCCGCCCCAGTCAGTGACAAATTGCTCGAGATCAGCCCGAAGCCGATGGCCATCTGACTTTGAAGGCATGGGCGGCTTTGGCCGGCGGCTGACCCACTCCACCTGACGTGACGCGGTGTAGTGGCATTCGTCACAGGCCCAGAAATACTCGTCGCCATCATCGGCGACCTCCCGAATGTGATACTCCTGCTGGGCGGTTCGAACCACCCCGTCGCATAGCGGGCAGTTCAACTGTGGCGGCTGTTCGCCATCGCGGCCTTTCGGTGGACCTGACATGTGGCATATTGTCGTGGGCTATCTGCCCATAGTCCAGGCCTCGAGTCCGAGGTTTTCGCTTGCCCCCGATGCGGTCTCCGTTTAAGAAGGCAGCGCTATGAGCGGTTCGAGCCTAGAACAAAAATTGGGACGCCAAATGGCGCGAGCGGTCATCGAACGAGATATGATCGCCGACGGTGACCGCATCATGGTGGCGGTGTCTGGGGGCAAAGATTCGTACGTGATGCTCAGACTGCTGCAGCGCATGCAGCGCATCGCTCCACTTCATTTCGACCTGGTTGCCTTTCATCTCGAGCAAGGCCAACCGGGCTTTCAGGTCGATCTCGTAGAAGAGCAACTCAAAGGAACTGGGGTTGAGTACGTCATTCATCGCCAGGATACGTACTCAATAGTCAAAGAAAAGCTCGAGCCGACCCAGACAACGTGCAGCCTATGCTCTCGCCTGCGGCGGGGCATCTTGTACAACCAAGCCGAAAAGATGGAGTGCAATAAGATTGCGCTTGGCCATCATCGAGATGATCTGATTCATACCTTGTTGATGAACGTCTTCTTCACTGGTCAAATCAAAACAATGGCTCCCCGACTCACGAGCGACGACGGACGAAACGTCGTGATCAGGCCGTTGGCCTATTGCTCGGAGGAAAAGATCCTCGAGTACGCCAATCTGGTTGGGTTTCGCGCCGCGCCCTGCACCTTGTGCACCAATCAAGACGGTCTCAAACGCAACATGGTCGCCGGATTGGTCGACCAATTGGCCCAGACCCATCCCGGTATCAAAGAGAGCATTTTCGCCAGCCTTCAGAACGTGCGAACCACGCACTTGCTAGACGATCGCCTGCCTTCGGTGTGAAAACTCGGGAAGCTTCTCAGTTCCGACGTTTTCAAGTATTTTTAGCACGAATTTACAGGTGCTTAAGAGATGACGCAGGACAACAGTGCCAACATTACGAATGTAACCGGCGCTGCTGACGGCGGCTTGGGTATCATACCCCTGGGCGGTCTAGGCGAAGTGGGAATGAACTGCACCGTCTACGAGTTCGACGGGCAGCAGATCATGGTTGACTGCGGAATCAACTTTCCAGAGCAGGATGACTATGGTGTTGATCACATCATCCCGTCCTTTGCCTACCTGCACCAGAGTGAGACTCGGCTGTCCGCCTGCGTCATTACCCATGGGCACGAAGACCATATCGGCGCGATTCCATACCTTTTGCGTGAGTTCAATATCCCGATCTATGGAACGCCTCTGGCCCTCGCACTAATTGCTCGGCGCCTCAAAGAGCACGGCCTGTACGAGCACGCGACCCTCAACGAGATCTCGGCGGGCGATCGGTTGTCGCTGGGCTGCTTCGATGTCGAGTTCATTCACGTCAATCACAGCATTCCTCAATCGACCTCGCTGGCGATCAAGACGCCTGTCGGTATGGTCGTCCACACCAGCGACTTCAAGGTAGACCACGCCCCGAGAAACGAACCACCGATCGACCTCGCTCGATTCGCCCAACTGGGTGACGAGGGTGTTTTGTGCCTGCTCAGCGACAGCACGAACGTCGGCAGAGACGGCTACACCCGAGGTGAGGGGGCCGTCGCTCTGTCGTTGGCAAAGCTCATCGAAGACGCTCCGGGTCGGGTCGTCGTTACCCTGTTTTCGTCGAGTCTCCACCGAATTCAGTCCCTACTGGATATTGCCCATCAGCAGGGCAAACACGTCCTGATGTTGGGCCGAAGCTTGCTTCGAAACCTAGAAGTTGGGCGTGAGCTCGGACTCATTCACTTGCCGTCCGAGGGGCTGCTCATCGAGCCGAACGAGCTCGAGGCCTTTTCGCACGACAAGATCATTGCCCTGACAACGGGAAGTCAGGGGGAACCACGAAGTGCTCTGACACGAATCGCGATGGGCGACCACTCCCAATTCTACATCACGCCGGGCGACCTCGTAATCTACAGCAGTCGAGTCATTCCGGGTAACGAGGCTGCCATCAATCGGGTGATCAATCACCTGTACCGCAAGGGTGCCGACGTTCGCCAATCGCACCAACACGAAGCCCATGCTTCGGGTCACGCCTGTCAGCAGGAACAGCGGCTGATTCTGAATTTGACTCGACCCCGGTTCTTCGTCCCACTTCATGGCGAGTATCGAATGCTGGCTCAACATGCCGCGATCGCCGATCAGTTGGGCGCTGAAAAGACCTTCGTCATGGACAACGGTGAAGTCCTCGGCGTCTGGGAAGATGACGCTCAACGGTTGGGCAGGGTCGCGTCAGGAAGGGTACTGGTCGATGGCAAAGGCACCGACGATCTCCCGAGTCCTGTGCTGCAAGACCGGAGGAAACTCGCTCGGACGGGGATCGTCGTCGCATGGCTTCTCTTGGACGGAAGCACCGGGGAGGTTGTGAGCGGTCCAAAGCTGCTGACTCAGGGTGTGTTGGGAATCAGTGACGGCGATGAATTGGTCGAAGACGCGTGCCGAGCGGCTCTTCAGGCTATCTCCGAACTCAAAGCGGAGAGTCGCAGTGAAGCAGCAGAGGTAGCCGAAACCATGCGGCGGGCTGTTAGGCGACTCTTCAACAAGACCATCGACTCCAAACCGGTGGTCGTCCCAATCGTGCACGAGCTTTAGTCCACGTGTCGCAGCAAGACGTCACCTTACCGATTGCGCGAGTCCGCCTGTTCTCGGTGACTCAAGCCTTTGGTTGGGGTTACCTCACCACCGACTCAATATCCGTCGCCGCCGCAGGTGCAATGCCGTTGCCCCACTCGGTGGCAACTGTAGACCATCAGGATCGGGTGATTGCCCAACATCGGGTTGACCAAGACTTGCACGCCCTGTCCGAATCGGAGCGCGGCCCATATTCGCTAAAGATTGGATTGTTGCCGAACCAGCCCAGCGTCGGGTGCGTGCGGAGCTTCCTACAAGAGCGCACCCCGTCGGTGGTCGTCGTTGACCCTGAGTTGGCGGATCGAAATGGCCGACCTCGAGTCTCGGAGAGGGTTGTCGAGGCGGTTCGAACCAACCTTGTCGGTAGCGCTGGCCTCATCGTGGTGAACGCAGCGGAGGCCGAACTTCTGACAATGAGGCCCGCGCCGAGCCCTACCGCGATGCGAGATGCTTGCAAAGCCATCTTCGACCTCGGAGCGCAGCAGGTTGTCGTCACGGGAGGACATCTCGACGGGTTTCCTCTCGACTACTTCTACGACGGTACCGGTTTCGAAGAACTTGGGGCCGATCGAATCGCGGTGGATGGCGACCTAAAGGGCGCTGGAGGGTTGTTTTCAGCTCTTGCAACGGCTCGGGTCGTTACGGGATCTGACCCGCTTCACGCCGTTCACTGGGCAAAACAACGTGTTTCGGTCGGCATCAGACATCGGGTCTTTCAAGGGGATTCGATCGCTTTTCGTGCCGACGGTTCGAGCGGGCGCACGCCCCAGAATGGTGCTTGGGTGCCCGATGTCCGGCAGGCGGTGAACCCGTGAGCGCCAAAGAGCCAACACCACCCAGCCAGACGGGCGAGATTTCTGCGGCTCCCGCGGGGACCCGCTGGCGTGTCGTACGGCGATTCCGGCGCGAGGTCATCCTTGCGGGTATCGGCGGCATGTTCCTGATTCTCCTGTCGATCGAACGGCCCGCTGGGCTCTCGATGGACGGATGGAAGGCGTTGTGTCTGCTGGCATTCATTGTGACCTTGTGGGTCACGAACCTCATCCCCCTCGCCGTCAGCAGCCTGCTCGCCATCGCTGCGATTCCGCTGCTGGGACTGATGGAGGAGGGCGAAGCGTACGCCTACTTCGGGTCGAAAGTGGTCTTCTTCATCATGGGTGCATTTATCCTCGGAGCGGCGCTTGTCGGTTCAGGGCTCAGCACCCGTTTGGCGACTTGGGCTTTGACTCGATTTGGAAAGACGCCTAGACGGCTGATCTTCACCTTCTTTGGTGTCGGCGCGTTGGGGTCAACCATCATGAGCGAACACGCCGTCGCCGCGATGCTCTTCCCGATCGCCATGAGTGTCAGTCGTAACATGGAATTGGCCACCGAGAATCGTCGTTACGGACGAACGCTTTTCATGGCGCTCGCCTGGGGCTGCATTGTTGGTGGCACAATGACGATCCTGGGCGGCGGTCGAGGTCCACTCGCGATCGGTATGCTCGAGGAGGCAACTAACGGTCAAATGACCGTTGGTTTCATGGAGTACGTCGCCTTCGATCTGCCCCTGGTTATCTGGATGTTCTTTTTTGGCTTCCTGATGATCAAACGAAGTGGCGGTCTCAAGCAAGGCGAGGTCAACCCAGCACGCGAGCGCCTGAAGACAAAACAGGGCAGGAGAGGAGAGGTCACCAACCGCGAATACGGTGTGGGCATTGTCATGGCCATTACCGTCGTTCTTTGGATCATCCGGGGTCACGAGTGGGGCCTTGCGAATATCGCCATTATCTCGACGGCAGTACTCTTCGTTTTCGGCTGGATGACCTGGCGCGAGGTCGAGGATGGGGTCAACTGGGGCGTCATCTTGATGTACGGGGGCGCTATCTGCCTGGGCGCTGCGCTTCACAAATCGGGAGCCACCGTCTGGCTGACGGCTCCGCTGACCGACGGGGACTCACTCTCTCCTCAGTTGATTCTGTTCTGCTTGGCGGTCCTGTCGATGGTGTTGACCGAACTGATGAGCAACTCGGCAGTGATTGCTGTCTTGTTACCGGTCGCCCTCGAATTGGGAGCGGCACGGGGCATCGACCTGCGTATCGTTACGATGACGATCGTGTTGCCGAGTAACTTCGCATTTGCATTCCCGATGGCGACCCCCGCCAACGCTCTGGCTTACTCTTCGGGTTTCCTCGACATGAAGACCATGGTAGTCCGTGGACTGCTAATGGACCTTCTGTGTTTGATTGGCTTCGGGTTGCTGTTATTCATCTACTGGCCTCTATTGGGCTACAGCATGGGGACGTGATCGTTTTGAGTGTTTACCTCGTCACTTTGTCGAGCGAACGAGACAGCGAGCTCCTTATTGAGCGCGCGCTGCACGACAGCGAGAAGGATTCCGCCAAACTCAGGGTGGTCTATGTCGTGATGCCTGCGGATGAGGCCAGCTTGGCCAAGCTTGGAGAGCAGGCCTGGGTGGGTCAGGCCCTTCTGGATGAGGCGACTCAAGAACTCAAACGCACTGCGCTCAAGGTGGCCATGGCGCGACTCGAAGAGATCTCTGAGTTGGCGAGAGAACGAGGCATCGACTGTTCGACCGATATCCTCGACGGGAATTTCGAGGTACTAACCCAATCGACAGCCTCAGATCGACATGTTACTCGACTGTACGTCAACGGCAGAACCCGAGGCTTATTCAGCCGACTCTTTTTCGGGTCAGAGACAGCGCGCGTGGCGCAAGGTGCCGATTGTGAAGTAATCGTCGTCGAGGATGGAGTGTAATTCGTATGTTTGGATATCTGCTCTTGTTTCACATCCTGTTCGCGTCGAGTTGGTGGGGTGTCCCGTTGGGGCTTCCCTCTCGGCTCAAACGAGCGCTGGCGGTCGATGGCAAAACCCTCCGGGCCGCCGCCGAAGACGCGAACCGTAGAGGCGCCATTGCTTCGGGCATGGGACTAATGACATTCGCAACGGGCCTGGGAATGGTCTTTAGTATCGGTGGTTTTGGATCGGTTGGACCCGAAATCCACGCAGCTATGACGATTGTTATCATCATGTTGGCCCTAGGGCTGGCCGTCATGAAGCCGGGTGGGGCAAAGCTGTATGCGATGACCGATGACTGGAATGACAGCAAGACGGCTGAAGCAGAAGCCATCATCAAGCGTCTGGCGATGGTCGGCGGCATCCTTCAGCTGCTTTGGGTCGGAACGTTGGTGTTGATGTTGTGGGGCCGCTTCTAGGTCGAACAACCCAAGGCGGCGATTCCTGCCGTCACCTAAGAGCGCAGTATTTCCTTCTCGAGATGAGCGACCGCTGAGCCGACCGTTTGATCGGATTCGACGAGGTCGCTGATCTTACGGCAAGCAGCCAGCACGGTCGTGTGATCGCGACCGCCGAACTTTTCACCGAGCTGCGGATAGGAAAGGCCTGTCAGTCGCTTTGCCAAATACATGGCCAATTGGCGCGGCTTCGAGAAGGCGCGCTTGCGCTCTTTGCCTTTCATATCAGCGACACGAATCTGATAGTAGCTCGAGACGACCTTTTGGATGTGTTCGACACTGACGCGTCGATTGTCACCCTTGAGCAGTTGTTGCAGCAAACTCTTGGCCAGCTCCTTAGTGAGGCGCTTGTTGTTGAAGCCGCTGTAGGCGTGCAGACGAAGGAGCGCTCCCTCGATTTCGCGCACGTTGTCTCGAATGTGCTCTGCCAGGAAGAGGGCTACATCGGGAGTCAGTTCGAGGTTTAGGGCCTGTGCCTTTCGCTCGATAATCGCCAAACGCGTCTCGAGGGCCGGCGGTTGGATGTCGGCGATCAGGCCCCACTGAAAGCGTGAGCGAAGTCTGCTCTCGATATCGCGCAAGTCTTGGGGCGTTCGATCGGAGGTGATGACGATCTGTTTGCCGGCCTGGTGGAGCGTGTTGAAGGTATGGAAGAACTCCTGTTTGGTGCTCTCTTTACCTGCCAGGAACTGAATATCATCGACGAGCAACACATCGACTTGATCGCGGTAGTACGCCCTGAAGGCCTTCATTTCACCGGCCTTGAGGTGCTCGATCAGGCGATTCATGAAGTTTTCGGTCGTGGTGTAGTGGACGTTCAGCTTTGGATCGGCTCGAAGCAGTTCGATACCAACAGCGTTCAGAAGATGGGTTTTACCTAGACCAACTGCCCCATAGACGAAGAGCGGGTTATAGATGCACCCTGGATGGTTGAAGACAGTGCGACACGCCGCGTGAGCAAACTCATTGCTGTCACCAACAACGAACGAATCAAACGAATACTGCAGCTTGAGACCACTGGCCAAAATACGTTCAGTCGGCGTTGGTTCTGCCGGTTGGATGGTCAGCGGTGGATCGGTGAGAATCGAACGTTCATTCTGGCGTAGCTTTGGGATCGAATCGGGAACAGCGATACCGGGGCACTCTGTCTTGGCGAGCGGCTCATGGACGAGTTTTAGTTGAATCTCATCGCCTACGATACGCGTGAGATGGAGCCGAATGAGCTGAGCAAAGTTCCTTTCTATGAAGACGGCATCAAATTCATCATCGGCGAGCAAACAAAGTTCACTAGTTGTGAACTTTTGCGGTGTGAGCGGCCTGAACCAACGGTTGAACGTGGTCGCTGGTACTTTGGTTTGGATGGCAGCAAGAACATCTTTCCAGTGTGCAATCATCAACTTCCTGGCCGAGCCGGTGGGTGGGTACCAGACAGATCCATCCGTCTCGTTGATTGTCCGTAATCAACGACAGTAGTACCCGCCACACACTTCGTGTGTCGCAGTATTCAGATACGATGAAGCTCAAACAATCGAATGTGTCGCAACAGCGACTGACCGAATCCGATCGGTATTCGTCGCCATCCCCCGTCTTGCGCTCGCATTCGAATCAGTTTTCTTCTATGCGTGACGGAATCGGAAGCACAACGTCGTCATTAGGGAACCCCGCGTACCCAGGAATGCGACGTACTGCGTCTTCTCGAGTCCGAGAAACACGTTTTCAAAGAGGCTCGATAAACCGTTTACTCGTTTGAAAACCTGTGCTTAGGCAACTTTGAAGGGAGTGTTTTCCGCAGATCTACCCAAATGAACCAAACAGTCTGAACTGGGTAGCTCGCAGAGTGCTCTCTCCTCAACAGCCTCACACGCAACTTGCAAGCTAGAACATCAAAAATGGCTCGTCAACCGGTAATCGGCCATCTACATGAAATTTTAAGTGTATGATAAATAAGGTGAATTTTCCAAGTGCTGAAAAACGTTGCAGCTTTTTTCCTCGGCATTATTGGGACTCGATAAACGTAGGATTTTGTACGGAAAGTCGGTTGCCGAGCTCGCTGCCGAGCGAAAAATCACAAGTTGTGAGGTAGATCTTCACCCGCGCCATGCGGCCCACTAAGTACGGCTTTCTTCTGTGATTTCGTCGTCTTGTGTCGTGATCTCGAGAGATCTCAGGCCTGGCCCGGTCTGCGCGCCTCCCAAAATCGCTTGACATGGGTCGACGAGTGTCTATTTCTTTGCGCCGAATGAACCACCCTGCTTGGCGGCGATTTTTGTTGTCATTTCACAGGAGTGGATTCTCTCGTTCCAGCATGAAGAAACAAGACTTTGGGAAGTGGTCACAGACCATTACGAGGCTTCCCCACACGGAGATATACGAATGAACGTAAAACCATTGGGAGATCGAGTTCTAATTCGCAGGCTCGAGGAAGAGACGCGCAGCAAAGGTGGCATCATCATTCCTGATACCGCCAAAGAGAAGCCGATGCGCGGCGAAATCGTGGCGACAGGTCCAGGCGAACGAATCAAGGAAGGTGGCCGTCGACCCATGTCCGTGAAAGAGGGCGATACCGTCATCTTCGGAAAATACGCTGGAACCGAGGTAAAGGTTGATGGTGAGGACTACCTCCTCATTCGCGAAGACGAAATCTTCGCCGTCATCGATTGAACCAACCAAATCATTAGCGGCCGTATCCTACGAGTTTCCGGTCCACTTAGGAGTTATAGATGAGCGCTAAGGAAATCATCTTTCGTGATGACGCACGTACACGCATGTTGGAAGGAGTGACAACGCTCAGTCGGAGCGTAAAGGTCACGCTTGGGCCCAAGGGCCGAAACGTCGTTTTGGACAAGAGCTTCGGCAGCCCGAAGATCACCAAGGACGGTGTGACGGTGGCCAAGGAAATCGATCTTGAAGATCCATACGCCAACATCGGCGCCCAGATGGTCCGCGAAGTGGCCAAGAAGACTGCTGACGACGCGGGAGACGGTACGACGAGCGCAACCTTGCTCGCTGAAGCGATCTACCGGGAAGGCGTTAAGTACGTCACCGCAGGCCATGACCCAATGACTCTGAAGCGCGGTCTCGACAAAGCCGTCCTCGCTGTCGTTGCCCAACTCGAAGAAGCAGCGCAGCCCGCTGCCGATACGCACGAACTCGAGCGCGTTGCGACGATCTCAGCCAATGGTGACAGCGCGATTGGTGAGCTGATCGCAAAGGCAATCGAGAAAGTCGGCAAAGACGGAGTGATCACCGTCGAAGAGGCCAAGGGCATGGAGACGTCGCTCGACTTCGTCGAAGGCATGCAGTTTGACCGCGGCTATCTGTCGCCTTACTTCGTGACCGATCCCGAGCGAATGGAAGCCGTACTGGACGATGCGTACATCCTCTTGGTCGAGAAGAAAGTCTCGAACATGAGGGATATGCTGGGTGTTCTCGAGGCAGTGGCACGGACTCAGAAGCCACTACTCATCTTGGCCGAAGACATCGACGGAGAAGCTCTGGCAACCCTGGTCGTCAATAAGCTGCGCGGTGTGTTCACTTCGGTTGCGGTCAAGGCGCCGGGCTTCGGTGATCGACGCAAAGCCATGATCGCCGACATTGCTACACTTACCGGAGGAACGGTTGTCTCAGAAGATCTCGGCATGAAGCTCGAGAATATCGGGCTCGCGGATCTCGGAAAGGCCAAGAGAATCGTGGTGTCGAAGGACGATACGACCATCGTCGATGGTGCGGGCAGCGCCGACGCGATTTCTGGACGAGTTAGCCAGATCAAGAGTCAAATCGAAGAGACGTCGAGCGATTACGATCGTGAGAAGCTGCAAGAGCGGCTTGCCAAGCTTGTCGGTGGAGTAGCGGTCATCAGTGCCGGTGCAGCCACGGAGACCGAGCTCAAAGAGAAGAAAGACCGGGTCGATGATGCGCTTCACGCCACCCGCGCAGCTGCCGAAGAGGGCGTTGTACCTGGCGGTGGTGTCGCCCTACTGCGAGCCAAAGCCGGCCTCGATAATCTCGAAGTACTCGGCGCCGAGAGTTTCGGTGTTGAGATCATTCGCAGAGCCTGCGAAGAACCCATTCGCCAGATCTCTCAGAACGCCGGCCACGAAGGGTCTGTCGTTGTAAACGAGGTCTTGAACGGCGAGGGTGCCTACGGCCTCAATGCGGCAACCGGAGAGTACGGCGATCTAATTCAAGCCGGTGTGATTGATCCCGCCAAGGTCGTGCGTTCCGCCCTGCAAAACGCAGCCAGTGTGGCAGGTCTACTCATCACGACTGAGGCCGTCATCGTCGAGAAGAAAGAAGAAGAAGAACTCGACTAGGTTACTCCGCTCGGCGATGAATTCTCACGTCGAGTGGTTTTTCTCCCCTTCGAATTCCCAGTCTATACCCATACCAAGTGCAGCTACTGGTGTAGCCCAATCGGAGGATTGCGCCGCCTTGGCTATCGACTATTCACAGCTCCTGTGGCAAAACCTGTGGCCAGTCAGTGGATGACTTGGGGTGAATCTCGATGCGGTTTTTTGATCACCGATCATCCTGCAAAAAGGCAGCTTGTTATTCACATGATGACGCGTTGAAAGCGCTTGCTTTTTCAAGGCAATCTTAGTTTATTCACATGTTCACAGGCCCTACTACTACGACGAATAAATAACAAAAAGAAAGTTACTATTTATTCGTAGATACACAGGAGCTCAGATGCATATATCGATTGACGCAAAAACGCTTGCAGCTTCTCTATACAAGCTCCTAGGTGTCACCAACTCGAAAGGTCCACTGACTATCGTCTCCAACGCCTTGTTAACTGCACGTGAGGACAACACCTTGCTGTTGGAAGCCACGGATCTCGAGGTCACAATCTCGACACGGCTGGAGTGCGAAGTAGACAAGCCAGGACAGCTTTGTCTGAACGCACACAATCTCTACAACGTAGTCAAAGGACTCAAAAACCAAAAAGCTGAGATTGGTGCTCTAGACAACCACTGGGCCAAGCTCACATCAGGCGATGTGGACTGTCGAATCGTTGGCGTCCCCCCAGTTGAGTTTCCTAAACTGCCCGCCCTAGGCGAGCTTGCTTATTTCTCGATCGACACGAGCGCTCTACTCGAGATGGTCGAGCGCACCATCTTCTCGATTTCGACCGATGAGGGTCGCCCCAACTTGATGGGAGCGTATCTGGTCGCTCGCGACGATGGCCTGATGATGGTCTCTACCGACGGGCACCGATTGTCACGGGTCGCTCGTATAGCCAACGAGTCCGGTGGGTTGCCAAAGGAACTCGTGGACGGAATCATCATTCCCCGCAAGAGCTTGGCTGAGCTGAAGCGAACCGTTCAAGGTGACGTGCCTGTTATCGATACGGCGATTAGTGGCAACAACGCGGTGTTTCGTTTTGCCGATACCACGATCATGGTGCGTCTCGTCGACGCGACCTTTCCAGACTACACCCGGGTCATTCCCGAAGAGACGAAAGAACGCCAGGCTCGCGTGAACACCGCTGAGTTTGTCGAGAAGCTCAAGTTTGTCTCGCTGTTCTCGAACAGCCGAACGGGAAATGTGACGGTTCAGATCGACGGCGATATCCTACAGCTGTCTGCCAGTGACCCCGACAAGGGCGAAGGGAAAGAAGCTATGCCGGCTGCATACGTCGGTCCCACAGTTCAAGTCGGCTTCAACTACCGCTATCTGTTGGATATCCTCAGTGTGCTTGATTCACCCGAGTTTCGCTTCCAGATTCTCGATGCGTATTCGGCCGCTCTCGTGCTGGACGGGGAGCGCGAAGATGACCTGTTCCTCGTGATGCCAATGCGTCTATGAGTTCTGAATGATCATCACTCGTCTGAACCTGACCGACTTTCGAAACATTCGGTCAGGTGAGGTTCTGCCTCATCCCCATTTCAACATACTCTCAGGACATAACGGCGCCGGTAAGAGCAACGTGCTCGAAGCCATCTTCATCATGTCGAACGTCAAGTCGTTTCGTAGCGGAAAGAACGCTGATCTCGTCAATCTGAATAGCAAACAGGCTGAGATTCGACTCAAAGTAGACAGGTCTGGCGTTGGCAAAGATCTTCGGGTCGAAATCGGGGAACGACGCAAGCGGTTCTGGATCAACGAAAACGCAATCAAGTCCTTTTCAGACTACGCCGGCGCCCTGCGAACCGTCATCTTCAGTCCGGCAGATTTACGTCTGTTGCACGGTTCCTCAAAGGAACGTCGGGCCTTCATCGACCGTATCGTCTGCAACACTCAGCCGGTTCATTTGGTCGACCTTCAAAACTTCGAGACTGCGCTCAAGAGTCGCAATCAGCTTCTCAAGGACCCCCAACCGGATCGCATACTGCTCGACGCCTACACCGATCAGTTCTGTCCACTGGCCGCCCGGATCATCGCGCGTCGAAACCAAGTGCTCAGTGCGATTGAGCCAACGATCAGAGCGGTGTTCCACTCGATCTTCGCTCCAGGGTTCGATGTTCGGTGCCTCTATTTCTCGAAGTGGCGGACTGATCAGCCCAACGAAGCGAACTCAGATCTGCCTACGGTGGAACGAACAGAAGAGATACTGCGCGAGCACTTGGTTTCGACACGGCACGCTGAGCGACGGGCCGGCTTCACGTTGGTGGGGCCTCACCGCGACGATATCAAAGTCTTCTTGAACGATCTTCCAACTCGCGAATACGCGTCACAAGGCCAAGCGCGAGCAATCGTCCTGGCGATGAAGATTACCGAGATTCGGTATATTGAAGAGGTCAACCGAGAGTGTCCGGTCTTGTTGCTCGATGACGTGTCCAGTGAATTGGATCGGACTCGAAATGAACAGCTGTTTTCCTTCATCCGAGAGTTGAGCGCCCAGACTTTCATTACGACAACCGATCGTCGCTTTATCGGTATTGAGGAAGACGTGGCTGAATGGGTACTCCGGGACGGGGAGCTGTCGGTCGTAGACTGAAATCGATTCGTCGCAGAGAGGTTGCCACCAACAGGCGACCCGAGATACAACACCCGCACACAGCACACGGAGAGTCATGATGGACGTCAAAGGTCTAACCGAGCGGTTTACGTCGGATAAGGTGCGACTAGCACAATTGGGAGGGCTGTTGGCCTTCTCGGTGTTCTCACTTCTGGGAACACTTCTCGACGGCAGATTCATGAGCTTCTTGATTCTAGCCACCCTGGCCGCCTTTCTGTTTCTGACAATCGCACCGATCTATCTCGCGGCGATTACCGCGAGTGATTCCTCTCTTCCGAAGAGCGGACACATCAGTTTGCGTGCGGCAGAGGGGGCAGGGATGTCCGGCATCGCACTGACCGTAGCGATTCTGTGTATGGCTCTGGGCGTACTCTTTCAAGGTCTGAAACCCGACGTGGCCCCGGCTCTGGTGCATTCATTCCTGGCGGTGTTTGTTCTCGGCGCCCAAGCAATGGTGTGTGCCGCCATCGCAGCTGGCGTAGGGCTGACAAACGTCTTGCGCAGTGCAGACGTAGTCCTGGAGTCTCCGCCACCACCGAAGCCCAAACCAGCTCCGCAGGCCTATCAGCAACCGGCAGACCAACAACAGGCCTATCAGCAGCAGCAACAGGCCTACGAGCAGCAACAACAGGCTTATCAGCAGCAACAACAGGCCTATCAGCAGCACCAGCAGGCCGCACCAGCCGCCGCCGCACCAGCGGCACCAGCGGCACCAGCCGCCGCCGCACCGGCCGCCGATTCAGCTCAACCCCAGGTTCAACCACCAGCGTGGCCTGCCGAGGGCGGTAGCGATTCGACCGGTGGCGATCAATCGGGCAGCTAATCTAGGCAACTGTGATAGCCAAAGCGGCTCAGAACCTCGAACGAAGGCTAGTCAAATCGGTTCGGAAGTCGGTCGACGTCTCGAGACCCGATCAGGTTGCCTCCTATCTAATCGACATTCTCTCAGGTCGTTTTCAACACGACTGGGCACCGAGTGGCCGGTGGACGCTCAAGCAGCTCAACGCCGTGAGTCGAGCCTACTCTCGCACCCGCTTCGGTGCAAAGTCGAAAGGGGCTTTCTACACGCCAGGTTGGGTCGCTGAACGTTTGGTCGGTCAGGTTACGGACTTCGGATGGCCGAGCGATCACGTGCTTGATCCGTCCTGTGGCGGCGGGTCCCTTTTACTGGCCGCCATTTCTGCCTTGAACCCATCCAGAGTTACTGGCTGGGACACCGATAGGTCGGCGGTTCGACTGGCAAAAGCACTGCTGGAGTACTTCTGCGCCGATCAAAAGCGATCGGTCGAAATCGATCTTCGTTGTGCCGATCAATTCGAGGCGGTTGCATCGGTTGGGAACATAGACCTGGTTCTGACCAATCCGCCCTACGGCACGGAGCTCAACGGCTGTGCCAAAGCCTTTGCCGAAACCCAACGTCTATGCGGCCGGGAACCGGACAAGTTCGCGTTGTCGCTGGAATTATTGCTGTCATTGAGTTGTCCAATAGCTGCGGTAGTACCAGACGTGATTCGAATGCAGCCCGAATACGAGGTATTGAGGCGGTACCTGACAAAAGAGCACCCGATCGACGCCATAGACAACCTAGAGTTCGGTTCGTTTCCAGAGGCAACAGTCCAACCGACTCTGTTGTTCATTGGCCGAAAATCGAACGCTGAACTCTCAGTCCGGTTTTCGTCTCCCACTGAGACAGCAACAGCGGTTTCACGGGAAGCCATCTCATCTGATCGGCTCTGTCGCTGGCGGCGGAATGTTGGCCTGCTACAGCAGTATTGGGACGCGGATCATCGACCACTCGGTGAGATTGCCCAGTGCCATGAAGGGGTCCACACAGGCAACATTCGAGAGAAGCTGTTTACGTCAGACGCAAATGTCGATCATGCCCGGCCCCTATTGAAAGGTGCTGACGTGACACCGTTCGCCTTCGATTTTCGCGGTCGGTACGTGCGATATGACAAGGGGCTCATCGACCGAAGCGCAGGGGAGTACGCGTCGCTTAGGGACCCAGATATATTCGAAGGTCCCAAACTGTTTAGCCGACAGACGAGCGACAGGTTGGTCGTGTGCTACGACGACGGCAATCTGGTGAGTGACAATACGCTTCACTCGATCAAGGTCAGGCAAGGGGAGACATATACTCTCGAGTGGCTCGCGCTGTACCTGAACTCCAGTTTGGCGACGGCCCTCTATCGGTTCGAGTCGGGGGAGGAGAATCGACCGCTGCCCCAAATTAAACTCGTTCTCTTGAAACAGCTTCCAGTGCCTCGACCGAAGAACGACAAAGAAGCAGAAGCGCTGTTTCGAGAGACAGCCGAGGCGGCATCGACTGGAGCCCTCGATGACGCCACAATGAGGCGCATCGATCGATTTGTGTTTGACAGCTTTGGTGTGAAGGAGTCAGATAGATCACCGATAATCGAAAGGGCGATGACCAAGCCGGTCAGAACTCAGCGACGAGAGCGTTTACCGCAATGACAGACCAGCCACACCCCATGCTCCCGAAGGCCGGAGATATCCTGTTGGGGAGGTACGTCATTGAAGAGGTGCTCGGCGAGGGTGGTTTCGCAACAGTCTATCGGGGCCACCAGCTGGGGGTAGAGCGCACCGTCGCGATCAAGTGCCTCGATCCGAGTTCTATCAACAAAGATCGTGGCGCAGCACAGCGGTTTACAAGCGAAGCCCGGGTTGCGAGTGGGTTAGAACACCCCAATACCATCACCGTTTTCGACTATGGCCGAACCGAGAAGGGCATCCTCTTCCTGGTGATGGAATACGTCGACGGTGTGACACTCGAGACCTTGCTCGAGCGCGGTCCAGTGCAGCCTGAGCGGGCTGCCCACATAGTGAGACAGATCCTCCACAGCCTGCGGGAAGCCCACAGTCATCAAATCGTCCACCGCGATCTCAAGCCATCAAACATTATGGTCTGCGACCGTGCCGGTGAAACCGATGTGGTCGTTGTGCTCGATTTCGGAATCGCGAAGGTCCTAACAGGTGAGAGTCCGATGGACATCACCCGAAAGATGACTGGGCTAGACAAGATAATCGGTACACCGCGCTATATGTCGCCGGAGCAGATCCGTGGCAAGCAACTGACACCGGCTTCGGATGTCTATTCGGTGGGACTGATATTCTTCGAGCTGCTCACAGGTCAGCCGCTCATCGAGCATTCAGAGACCATGGTGGTGTTGAGCAAGCAACTCACACAGGCACCGCTCGAACTCCCGAGAGATGGGAGTATCGAGCCCAAGTACCTCACCGTCTTGGAGCAGGCACTACAGAAGGAAGTCAGCAAGCGATTTCGGACGGTAAACGAATTCCTGGGCGCCCTCGATGTGGCGCCTATGTACGTTTATAGCCCGGCCCAGATTCAAATGGCCGAGGCAGAAACCGTTCCCCTGGACCTAGACAACATCAAAGAAATGGTGGTCGCACAGCACGCAGCCAAGCAGGTGCAAGAGCGGCGACTGGACCCTGTAGTCATGCCCCGACCCGGGGTTGCGCCGAGCGCGCAGCCCGGAAACCGCAACATCGTTCTGTTGAATATTCTGCTGGCCTCTTTGTTGATTTTCCTGGGGATCATTTTCGGCGCAGTTGTTCTGCCCCGTCTTCTCAGTGACGGCCAGTCAGATCGAATCGTGTACGTCACCCAAGAAGGGGTGCAAGTCGAGCCACCAACCGGAGCACCCGAGTCAGGACGAGAGTCCCCACCGGTAACCGCACCCCTGCAGTCCTATCAGGTGGCTCACACACGCAGCATAGTGAACCGGGCACAAGTCGCGGCGATGACCGCGGCCAATCCTCTGAGATTCACATTCATCGGATCGCCGGACGGTGTGTCACTCACGCTGGCAGGGGATACCATCGGCAATCAAGGTGAGGTCATCGCTATCCCCCCCGACCGGTTGCCCAACGAAGTGGAAATCAGCGCAGACGGTTATTACTCGGATTGGGTGCTCGTCGCGGTCGACACGCCCCGCACAGTGGTATTCAACTTGAGGCCATTGGTCGCTGCGGCGACCCCCAACGATACAACGAGCACCCGTCGAACCGCTTCGAGCGATCGGGATAGGGAGCGATCCAGCAGAAGCCGCGAACGCAGCAGTCGATCAGAGCGCGACAGAGAGGAAGCCCCGGAAGAGTCCACTATTGGCCTGATCGATTTAGACCGGTCCCAAGGCGCTTCGGACGGCGATCGATCGAGCCGATCTTCGGCCTCGAGTTCTACCTCCACCAACTCGACCATCATCGCACCCATCGACGAGAGTCGGAGCAGTCGAAGTCGCTCACGTCAACGCGACGAAGAAGACGAATCCGCGGCCAGTGCGTTTGAGCCTTTCTGAGTTCGGGCAATCCCTGTACAAGGACGACATGTCGGACGCGATCACAAATCAGCCATACTCTGAAGTTATCGGAATCAGCTTTTTCGCCTTCCACGGCGCCTATCCCGAAGAGAAAGAGAACGGACAAACGTTCACGGTGGATGTCGCACTATACGGAGACTTCGCCAACAGGGCAGAGTTCAGTGACGCGCTTGATGAGACCGTTGACTATGCAGCCGTCTGTCAAACTGTAATCAACATTGGTACAACGACCCGGGTCGATCTGTTGGAGCGCCTGGGAGCGCTGATGGCAGACGAACTGATCGCGAAGTTCCCAGTCACGTCAGTCACTGTATCGGTCTCAAAAAACCCGCCCGCAGGTGTGCCTGGTGACCCCAAGCGTTTTACGGTGAGGGTTCGCCGCAGCCGGCCGAGGTTGTTAGAGTGACGATGGACGGTCGCTCACTACCTCAACTCACCACCGAGATTCCTGGGCCGCTATCGCGCAAGTGGGTCGATTCGCTCTCGCGTACCGAGTGTCCAGCAATTACGGCGCGCCGCTCTCGACGATCAGAGGCGGGTGGTGTCGACCAAGACCCGATTGTCTGGGAGGCAGGCAGTGGCGCAAACATTCGCGACGTCGACGGGAACGTCTATGTAGATATTACGTCATCGTTCGCTGTGGCGGGCATAGGACACAGTCACCCTGTCGTCGCCGAAGCGGCCGCAGAGCAAGCGCGCACGCTTCCTCACGCAATGGGCGACGTCTATCCAGCCCGCGTGAAGATTGCTCTCGCCGAACGCCTTGCCCAAATCGCTCCGGGCGATCTCGAGGTATCGATATTCGGTATGTCGGGCGCGGAGTCGGTTGAGGCAGCCATCAAATCGGCGGTGATTTGCACAGGAAAGAGCACGATTGTCTCGTTCCAGGGCAGTTATCACGGACTCAGTCTCGGAGCGTTGGCCGTCACCGGCTACAGACGAGAATTCAAAGCACCATTCAAGGGGCAAATCGCCCAATTCGGTCGGCAGTTTCCGTTTCCGAACTGCTACCGGTGCCCGATCGGTCAGCAATATCCGGAATGCAACACGGCCTGCCTCAACCCTCTTGTCGACGCCCTAGATAGCCCTGCAAGCGGTCTAGATGACGTGGCTGCGGTGCTTGTCGAGCCGATCCAAGGTAGAGGGGGAATGGTCGTTCCCCCCGACGAATGGCTCGTCAAACTAGCGGAAGTGTGCAAAGCGCGCGGCATTCTGCTCATTTTCGACGAAATTTTCACGGGATTCGGAAGAACGGGCCGATGGTTCGCGGCTGACCACAGTGGAGTCGTGCCCGATCTAATGTGCCTTGGTAAGGCCCTTGGCGGTGGGTTTCCAATCAGTGCCGCGATCGGAACCCGTGAGGTAATGGGCCACTGGGGACTATCAAAGGGGGAAGCCCTCCACACCAGCACCTTTTTGGGCAATCCCCTGGGTTGTGCGATGGCGCAGGCCGCCATCGGAGTGCTCACGGACGAACAACTGATCGAGCGCTCGGCCTCTTTGGAAACCACCATCCGCGGAGCCCTGAATCGATTGGCGGGCAAGCATGATTCAATCGGGGATGTCCGGGGTCGGGGGACCATGTTTGGTGTGGAGTTCGTCTCTTCGCGCGAAGAAAAGACGCCCGATTCAACCACGGTCATGCGGCTGACACGGAGGCTTCTCGAACGTGGATTCTTGGTGCTCCCGGCGGGTGTTCATGGCAACATCCTAGGAATTACACCGCCCTTTGTCATAACCAACGAGCAATTGAACGGGTTCTTCGAAGCCCTCGACGACGAGCTCCAACAGGTAGGAACGGGGCGACTCCGATGATTGGACTGTCACACCACGGCAGTCAGCTTCTCTCTCTGATGTTCCTGATTACTGTCTTCTCGGCTTGCGAGAGCCGAAGCGGGGCGCAGCCCGCGAATCCTCCACAGGCGCCACCCGAGAACCAGCCCGAGCCACAATCGGAAACTGTGATCGCCGACCCGGTATGCAGTCCCGAGCTGAGGCGGTCGCAACACCGGGGGGTGTGCTATGCCCACAATTGGCAGCATGGCGGTCGTCGGGGTTATGGATCCGAAACCTCAGTCGCGTCGCTGCGAGAACTTCGTGAGATTGGAATCGATTGGGTGAGTATCACGCCGTTTGGTTGGCAACGCAGTCTAAGTTCTACCGAAATCTCAACCGTCACTTCGGTGGCGAGTGAGAACACCGATCGACTGAGGGCAACGGTAGCGCAAGCCCACGAATTGGGGATTCGGGTCATGATGAAGCCCCATCTTTGGTTGAGCTACTCAGAGTGGCGGGGCCACATCGATCCTGGCTCCCCAGAGGGGTGGGAGGATTGGTTTGCGAGCTACCAGTCGTTCATCCTCGGATACGCTCGCCTGTCACAGGAAATCGGCGCAGATATGTTCGTCGTCGGCGTCGAATTCAAGAGTTCGACAGCGACTCACCCCGAACACTGGAGGCGTGTGATCGCCGCCGTTCGCGAGGTGTACGACGGGCCTGTGGTTTATGCGGCAAACTGGGATGAGGCTGAACTCATCACGTTTTGGGACGCGTTGGACTTCATCGGGGTCCAGATGTTTGCCCCATTGTCTACAGAAGTCAGCCCCGCTCGTGACGAGTTGACCGAGTCGGCACGGGCCTACCTCGAGCGTTATAGAGCCATCTCGGAGCGATACGACAGGCCAGTAATTCTCACCGAAGTAGGCTACAAGTCGATCTCGGGAACGGCAATCTCTCCCTACGTTTGGCCCGAACACCTGGAACGTGACGCAACCGAACCGAACGAACAGGCGCAAGTCGACGCCTATTGCGCCATTTTGGAAACCTTTGGTGAGGCGGACTTCGTCAGCGGAATCTACTGGTGGAAGTGGTTCACCGATCCCGAGACAGATGAAGAGGACGAGACTGGTTTTAGTCCGCGCGGCAAGCTGGCAGAAGGTCTTCTAAGGTCATCCTATAGGGACTTTGTTCATTGAATCCAGCCGCTCACCGCCCGAGTTGAGTACCTGATCTCGTGCGGTTCGTTCGAGCGGTCCTACCTGAGACGGTCTCCCAACCGACCAGGCCGATCTTGCCCACTAGAATGAGCGCGACAAGCCAGGAGAGCAGGCTCGTGAGGAAATACCAGAGTGGTTTTCCACGTTTCACAATCTCAAACTCGTCCACAAAGATGACCTCGCACGCTCCGCCTTCGCTATCGTCACGGCGGGTGCTCGTGGTTCGCCAGGAACCGGGATAAGAGGCCATCTGGTAGTTCACCAAGCTGCCGCGCACGCGCACCTGATCTCCGACCCGAACAGTCTCGATCAGGTCCCGAATGGCCTGGTTGTTTGTGACGAGGTGATTATTCGCGATCGCCCGTCCAGAAAATCGAATCCGAGACTGATACTGCCAGTAGCATGTGAACGACCCACTCCAGAACTCGACCTCTAGGTAGTCTTTCGATCGAAGGTTATCTCCCCAGATCACGCACAGGTCCTTGGTATCGACCGACGAACTGTCGTGATAGATGTCACCGAAACCATCTATGTCGTTGTGGCTGACGACCAGTCCCCACAATTCGTAGTCAGCTACAGGCTCGACGTCATACACAGTGTTTTCGTACTCGAACGAAAAAGGTACGCGCTCGGTCTCCACTTGAAGAGGCTCGTTGAGCATCGACTCTTGAAGCGTGCTCGGTTCCGGAAGCCCAGAGCGCATGAAGCGTGCGAAGACAGACGAACCGAATACGACCACGAGCAGTATTGTGAGGACCTTCTGAGTGCGGCGCAGCGAGGGGCGGCTGGGCTCAAATTGGGGCATCGGAGCGCTGGGACGCACGGGTTCGTTACCGTAGCTCGGTGGAAGATGGGCGGGAGGCGCAGAAAACTGATCCGGTCGAGGATCTTTCACGGGCCGATTTTACGTTTCCATTCGCGAAATGTCATGACCAATAGATTGATGATGCTTCCGCTCGAAATGGAGTGATAAAAATGTTCAGGAAATCAATTATGAGCTTACTTGTCGCCGCCGCACTGATGATGACGTTAATGTCAGGATGCGTGGTTCACACTCGCGCTCGGGTCGTCGATCCGGCACCGTCCCCCGTGGTAGTTACTCAACGGACAGCCCCTTGGCGGGTTCATCACCAGGGTCGATATCTGTACTATCGCAGCAACGGCTACTACCACTGGCGCGGTGGCCGCTGGGTGCGCGCAAACAGCGTCCCAACACATGTTGTGCACTTTCACGTGGCGGGCTGATCGGCTATCTCGAGCGCTTCTTGCGGTGTCTCTTCTTCAGAACGGCGAATTTCGGCGGATGAGTCGTAGGTGACGGTGCTTCGTCGCTGGGTTCGACGAATTTTTCGGTGAGTTTGTCCGCGGAACTCTTCTGGCGGGCGTCTGTCGAAAGGCTGGAGTCAAAAGCCCAAACCTCTTCCGCCGCTGCATCCATCACTGGTACCTTTAACGCTTCGCCAACCACTGGCGCCGTTTCCAAACCCGTTCCAGTGGCCAACGGACCTGCAGTTAGAGCGTTGGTTGCTGCCTCACCAAGCTGTTCGGTTGACGGAGGCTCTAGTTCGAATGGCGCCACGAGTCTGTCCGCGGTGCCTTTGGCCATTACCTCCGTACTCAGTTCAAAGACCTCTTCTACGACTGCTTCGACCGACGTCGGTGTTGGGTGAGGCGCTGGTCCGCTTGAACTCCCCGCAAGAGTTGGCGTCTCGAGGTTGGGAAGCGGCGGTAGTGTCAGATCAAATGCCAACCCGGTTGGCGTTAAGTCGCCATCTTGTCGACCACCCGCGAACGAATTGGCCGGATGTTGTGGAGGCGGAGGGGGCTCCTTGGATCGAGGCGGTGGCTCTTTGGGTGGTGGAGGTGGACCCGGAGCCTCTTGCCTCTTGGTTACCTGTTCGTGAATTCCCTTGGAAAACGGGTTGTTTCCAACAATATCACTCGAGTTCGGTGATACAAACGCTTCAAGCAAGGTGTTGGCAGTTGATTGGTCGACGGTCAGCGTGACTTCATCCGCCCTGATTTCTCGGTCTGCAGGCTTCTCGACAGGTGCGGCCGGCATAAACTTGTCGAGCAGTTTGTCCGCTTCCTGCCGCCCTACCGTCCTCGTATTCTCTTCCTCGGTCGGATCGAACTCCGTGGCGTCAACTATCGGCGCTGCGGGTTGATTGGGTGGCTTGGTCTCATTCAGAGCGTCTGGCATGAAAGCGCTGAGAAGCTTGTCCGCCTCTCCCTTTGTGACTGTTCGCGTATTGAGCTCTTCGTCGGCTCGAGCGGTCTCAGCGACGGTAGCAACCTCGGGTATTGGCTCCGGCGTAACGACCGGAAGCGACGTTGAGGACTCTTCGGGGAGAAACTGGTCTAGCAACGACCGAACTTTTGCTTTACCGACCGCTTTGGTTACTGGTTCTTCGTCTTCTTCGGCGAGCTTTCTCTTTTGTTCCACCGGCCGATGTTCGTCGGTCGGCCTCTCTTCTCCGTCTTCTTCTTCGTCGTGCGTTTTCTCTGTATTCACCGGCCGATGTTCGCCGGTCGGCCCTTCTTCAGTTTCCTCATCCCGCAACGCGAGGGCCGCGGCTATGCGGTTTGCGGCTCGGTGCTCGCCAGTTGGCTTTTCGTCATCCCACGATGGGTGTTGGGTCGGGCCACCTGTCGTAGATTGTTCAGCGGAGGCGTTCTCTTCGGCCGCTGAGCCACCGAGCTGCAGTTTGGAGACCGCTGGTGGCCCAGCGGCAGGGGTTTCAAAGGCTTGCCGAGGCTGCGTATCGACAATTTCGATTGGGATATCGATTGTTTCGTCCGGCACGGCGGCATCAGGATCACTGATGCTCTCGATAACTGGAGGCGCGGACATCGCCTCCCGAGGTTTTCCGAGACCGTCGAGTATCTCCCACTGCTTCCTGCTCAGCAGGACGTGGGCCTCGGCGGGAACCACTCCCTTAATCAAACCGTAGGTTTCTCGATTCGCGGGGTCGCTCAAGTCGACAATCCGGACATCCGTAGGATGGGTGCTGGGATCGAGTACCAGGAGAATGCTGGGTGCAAGTGGTTTGCCCAGCTCAACCTTCCCACCACCGGAAACGATGCCAAGCCAACCCTCTGTTGTTTCGACGGGAGTGCCGACTGGCAGATAGCCGAGGACCCTGGTGAGCAGTTTGAGGATCAGAGCTTCTCGGGGGGAGCGAACGTGCCGGACTAGCGCACCAAGCGCGAGTTCAGGTGCCCGTTGTGATTGTTTCCGGACGTCAAAACGAAGGGAGTTGATGTAGCGCCACACGACGGAAACGAGAAGCGAAAGGTCGCCAAGATCAGAACCATCTGGGAAGGCCGAGTTGACCTCAGGTGAGTACTGGGCAACTAACGATTCAAAGGACAGCACGAGTCGAGGAAGTGATTTTTCATGAAGTCGACCGAGAGCGGTGAGGACAACAGCGGAGGAAGCCGCCATTCGCAGTCGCTCTTCGTTGCTCAACCGAGGAATCGCCCGGATTTTACCGAGCTCACTCTCGGTCATACCGGCCACTCGCGGTCGGCCACAATCAGCCAACATGGCGCCCATGGCAGCAAGCGATAGGGTCTCTCGATCGTCAGTGACGGTGCGGGCAGCAGCGATGCTGAGAATAGCAGCGTTCACGGCACAGCCGGCATCATCGAACGATAGGTTTCGCATCGAGCCGACCCCGAGTGCGAGCCGGTTCTCGTCATCTGCCAGCTCAATCAGACCCTGCGAGATCCTCTTGAGCTGCTGAATCATGACGTACTTGCCGTCTTTCAGATTCTCGTAGAGACGGCGAACGACGACGATTGCGGACGCATACTGATAGGCTAGCCGCTCTTGCTTGGTCCGCTTCCTACGCGAACCCGCGATGTCTAGATCGACCCGTCGGAACCGAATAGAGGTACCGATATCGAGCTCGTCAGGACTTTTCCCACTGCCACTGGGGTTAGCGACTAGTGCAGCAAAGTCGGCGATGTCCTCGGGCCCGGTGCTGTCCTCAAAGACGATCTCGTTGACACCCAGTTTCTCGAGGCTCTCGCGAACCTCGGTTCCCATTGCATAGACGGACTGAGGCGCCTTGAGATACTGGGTGCCGATCAGGATGCTCTGATGGAAGAAGAGGATTCTGGCTGACTGGTCTTCGATTTGATTGACGGCCCGAATCGTCTCGCACAGCTGAGAGGAAGCCTTAGCGAAGGCTTCGTTTTCGGTATCGTGATAGGCGGCCAGACGAGAAACGCGGTACACCTGCTGAAGCAGCTTTGTGCCGAGGTCCCGTATTTGTCTGACCGATTCGCTCATCAGTGCACCAACCGCTGTTCGATTTCTGCGGTGACCTGTTGCGCAAGATCACGAAGTTCCTTTGATGTTCCCCAACGAGACTTGGCTGCTTGGCGGGTAGCGGCAAGCGCTTTTTCGCTGCAACCGACTGCGCCTAGGACCCTCAAACCGACGAATCGAGTGGCGTCTTTGCTCTTGTTTGACACAATACCCTGCCGTTTTATCAGCTCGAGTATCAGTTCCTCCGCTACGTTGGGGTTGATGGCGAAGAAGGCAAGGAGCGTCTGCTCCCGTTCATCTTCGGGTAGGGAATGAAACTCCGGATCTGCTATTCGGGGTCTCAGATAGCCGTCCATAGCCCGCACACATCGACCGCTCACGATTTTCAACAAGGAGATCCGAGCTGGTGAGCTGGGGCTCTCCATGAGGTGAATCATATCGGCGGCCGACTTGGGGTCGTCCAAATCGAGCCGCGCCTCGAGGGCTTGGTTTCGCACGCCAAGATATGGGCTCCGAGTTGCTTGTCGAAGGGTCGGAAGCGCCTGTTCGGGCGGTTGTTCCACGACGATTTCAATAACTCGTCGAGCAAGTTCGGGTTTCGCCGTTCTGGCCAGATGCTGCAGCTGAGGTTCACACTGTTTGAAATGGCCTCCCAGATAAGCGATCAGAAGTGGGAGTAAATCGGGTGCATCGACCAGCGGAAGCGATTCGATAACCGTGGGTATAGCGCCAGCTCCCAAATCGTTGAACAGACGCACGATGCCGTCCAAAGAGCGCTGCTCTCCCTCTTCAGGCACTCGCCCGAGTCCGACCAGCAGTCCCTTGAGTGGTTCCCCGAACAGCATCTTGGTCGCGAGCGAGAACCGCTGCCTGTCGTCCAGATGATCAGTGAGGCCCTCATAGAGTTGGGACACGCCCTCGAATCGTCCCAGATGAATCCATCTCGAGATCATGTCCATCAAGGGCTCTTCGACATTGTTGACGTCACCGACGACACCGGCCTCCTTGAAGGCCTGCCCTACGACCGCGGGTAGTCGGGCCATCCATACGGCTGGTTTCTGAGCGAGTCCTTCGCTGAGTTCGGCTGTGGCTTCGGGGCTGAGGTCCCAAACCATGTCGACAACCTTCTGGTAGTTCTCCAGTCGGACCTGTCCGTCGACGCTGAGGCTCATACCCTCTGCCTCGGAGTGCAGAACTCGCTCTCGGAGGCCATCGGAGGCCCCGTCTTTTTCGAGTGAAGACAGGATCTCGTCCTCGACCTGCTCCATCGCGGCCGACAGGGTGTTAAATCCCTCCAGCATGGCAATGTTCTCTAAAGGGCTCACAAGTTCGACCACGATATTCTCGAGGTTCTGTTCGAGAAAGATGGTCGACAGATCGTCCTCGAGCTCTAGTTCGTCGGTTGGATCCAACAGAACCAATCGCAGTAGCTCGAGAACTTCGCCCTCGCTGACGCCTGAAAGAAAGGTGATCGTTCTGAATCCGCTGACAAAAAGGTTGTATGGGACATCATCAAAAGGAACTTCTGGTTCCCAAACCGGGGCTTCGATGGTATGCGGTGATATCCAGAGCTTGAGTAGCCCCTCGTTTTTAGCAAGTTCGTGGGTCAGCTGATCGAATAACTCTCTGTGCAGCCGGCTGGTTTCTTTGTGGCCCCAGCCGTAAGTACGCACGGTTCTGAGGACTCGCTCGATTGACTGAAAGAGGGCGATAGTACGCTCAATGGCGGGATCGGTGCCGCGATCTTTCTTGTTCTGAGTCAGGAAGTCAGTTTGGAGTTTTCTGCGCTGCGCTTCTTCCTTGAGTTCGTCCTCGCGCGCAAGCAGATCATCAACAGCGGCCGTCATTTCTTCAGCGCTGCCAAAACGATCTCGTCGCTCCCAAGCGAGCGCCTTGTTGACCCATTGAACGACTTCTATCGGCGTCTCAGGGGCAACCACCGCAAGAGAGCGAGCCGGAGTAGTCGCGGCGATGATGAAGCTCTCGTCAGCGGTTTGACCGTCGTTGACTCGTTCGCCGGAAATCAACGCGAAGACCGTCGCCCCGATAGAAAACAAATCGGAGCGCTCATCGAGGTCAGCGACTCCCATTGCCTGTTCTGGAGCCATATAAGCAGGCGTACCAAGAATCGCGCCCTTTACCGCTACGTTGTCTGGCGCCCAACTAACTCGGCTCACGCCGAAGTCGAACAGCTTTGCTTGGCCCGTATTCGTGAGGAACAAGTTGGAGGGTTTCAGGTCGCGGTGAATCACTCCCTCTCGATGGCACGCTGCCAGAGGGCCGAGTATGTCGCGGATGATTCGCAGAGCAACTAGGAAGGGGAGTTTCTTATTGTGTTCCTTCCAATAATCTTCGACCGTCTGCCCTTCGAGCAATTCCATGACCAAGAACGGTTCACCTCGGTGGGACACCCCCTGGTCGAGAATCTGTAGACAGTTCTCATGATTCACACGGCGTGAGATTTCGCGTTCCAGGGGAAACCGGTCACGCAAAATGTCCTGATGGTTCACATCCAAACGCATCAGTTTGATGGCTACGGGGCCGTCAGGACCGCTGGCCTCGAAGATCCCAGCCATACCGCCGACGTCGATCAACCGCTTTAGGACGAGCCCGCCGGGCAGCGTTTCGCCCGCCCGCTGTTCGAATACAACTCTAGCTTTGTTCCGGGGTGCTCTTGGACTGTCACCCGACTGCTGATCAGCGCGATCCGCTCCGAGAGCCGTCGGGCTCGAGGTGACGAGGTCAGTCATTGATTCTCAGATTGTCATGCGCCGCAACCGACTCCCTAACGGCTGTGGATGACGTGGACACAAGAGGTAGTCTAACAAAATGATCACGACACCAACAGATCAAAAGAATCCCAGCCCCACACGGTCCTGCCTGCAGCTATCGCAGAGGGTTCGCAGTTTGCGGGTCTTGCGTCTTACTTGAGTCGTCAGCGATCTGTTTCACGTGAAACAGAGGCTTAGCGAGCGCCCCTGCAGCGAATATCTTCGGGTGTGCAGTCGAATCGGACATGCATGTGATCGTGATGTCCGGACGCAAATCGAATAATGCCGCGATTGTTGCGGTGGCGGCGAGGTCCATACTGAAAGACCTCGGCCAGAAAGGCAGGATGCTCTCCGATCGACTCGGCATGCTCGTAGAGTCGAATCTGAAGCGGCCGTGAGATGAAGACATAAGTGATGTCGTGTTGCGTGATCAAAGTGCGAAGGAACGCCCATGTTCTGGCGGCATCGAGTTCCTGTGGCCGTGTACGGGAAAATTCGGGAGGCTCAGTGGTGTTCTCGAAGTAGGTCAGATCTACATCTCGGCCACTTTGATGACTGCGGTGAGGCCGAAAGGGGCCGCCAGTGATCTTGCTCATATCCGCAATCATCATGCCCTGGCCGCCCGGATACTCCTCCTGAACCACTCGCAGCGCATGCACGAGACCATCAATCGTTTGAGTCGCAGCAAACGCGAGTCGTTCATTGCGTACGACCCAGCCGGTTCCGCTGGGCATGAGCTCACCATTGACGAGGCGACCCTGATTTGGACGGTACTGCGAGCGCGCCGGCCGTTCCGGATCATATTGCCAAACGACCAGTTCGGTTCCGTCTTCGGCCCGGGCAAGGTCGACTCCCGGGTTCAGCTCAGCGAGCTCCGAGGTTCGTAGGTGCCAACGTCTTCGAAGGCCGAACACCGAGTGCTCTTCACCGACGATCGAGGTGACAGCTGGGTGTCGGGGACGATCCAAGATTGCTAGATTCTGTGCGAATGCGTGGGCATGGGCCCCCGCAGAGCGGCCGAGATCCTGAATCTCCAATGCAGTAAGAACAGGCTCCCAATCGACCTCTGCGGCCGGTGCTTCCTGGAGCCCATTCGATTCCGAGATGGCGCCAACGACAGCTTGCGACGGTACTTCGTTCTGAACCACGCCACTTGACGCAGAGAGCACAACGCCGGCTAAAACCGCCGCACAAATCGCAATCGACAAGATATGTATGAGGCGAATCTTCAAGAAGTAACACGCGCTATTTCGAAAACGGACGACTCCAACGGAGAAGGACCATAACAAAAGAAGGCACGCCCGTCGACTCCTTTTTGCCTGCAATATCAGCCGGTTGACGCTGACGCCTTTTGTTCTAGGGAGATTCGGCTCTCGCCGACTGCGATCAAAACGTCGGAAAGGGCCGAGAAATCGTATGGCGAACAGAGTCCTAAGTCGTGCGAATTGCAATGAAATCGAAGCCCAACTAGACTGTCCGCCGTCCGAAGCGGTTACCTGACCTTCACACCGCAAAAATTCATTTCGATTCGGAGGACTCCTTGCGACCAAGGTTCCCAATATGGGCCGTGTTGATCACGCTCGTAGCCTGCAACACCATCGATCCCCCAGCCAACCCGGACGTATCGTTCGACGTCGTGCAAGAGGTGGGTTCGCGCGCCGATGGCCAAGACGCCCTCGAGGACGACGAAGATTCGGATGAGGATCTCGAGGATGATTCGCAGGCCAGCGAGTGCACCGTCGAGCAATGCGAAATTGACGGTGAATGCTACGACAATGAAACAGCCAATCCGGACAATCCGTGCGAGGTCTGCCAGCTGCTGAGTGACCCTTTTTCATGGACTGCCGACGACAGCGCGAGCTGCGATGATGGCGACGCCTGCACAGTAGGTGACGCGTGCTTCGAGGGATCTTGTTCGGCGCTTGTGTTGACCTGTGAAGACGGCAACCCGTGTACAACAGACATTTGCGATGCCGACACGGGCGAGTGCACCAACGAACCCACCTCAGGATCAAGCTGTGAGGACGGCAACCCATGCACGATCGGTGATACCTGCGTCGCCGGCACTTGCGAAGCCGGTTCGGGTGTTGCCCCTTGCAACGATGGCAATGTGTGCACGGCTGATTCGTGCGACAGTCTCGAGGGCTGTGTCCACGAGCCATTGACCGATATCAGTTGCGACGACGGCAACCAGTGCACTGTCGGGGACTCCTGTCAGGCCGGGTTCTGTGTGGCAGGCGACGAAGAGATGGCCTGCGACGACGAGGATCTTTGCACCGTCGACGGATGCGATAGGCTACGCGGCTGCGTCTACACCTCGGTTGCACACCTTTGTGTCGACGAGAACCCCTGCACTGACGAAGCGTGCGACCCAGAAACAGGCTGCGTGTTCCCCTCGAATGATGAGTTCTGCGATGACTCGAACGCCTGCACCGAAGGTGATCAGTGCACGGAAGGCGCCTGCCTCGGTTCCTCGGTCGACGTAACTGGGGACGTTTGCAACGTGTTGAGCTGTGACCCGGATCTCGGGGTCTCGGTCCAGTACACAGACCTACCCTGTAGCGACTCGAACGCCTGTACCGTCGGCGACGTCTGCTCCTCGGGTGACTGCATCTCAGGTGCCGACGAGCCCGACTGCGACGACAAGAACATCTGTACCGACGACGACTGCGATCCTCAGGACGGCTGCACCCACGAAGACAACACCGACGACTGCAACGACAACGATGCGTGCACCGAAGACGACATCTGTGGCGACGGGACCTGCGAAGGCCAGGAGATCGAATGTGACGACAACAATGCGTGTACCCGCAACGGATGTAACTCGTTCACAGGATGTGACTACGATTTGATCGTGAGCAGCACCTGCCGACCCCAGTTTACAGACATCTACCCCGCGCGGGCAGCCACGATTCAAGGCATTCGTCGAGCCATAACGGTGAGGGGCACGGTGCAAAGCGGGGCCGGCGACATCACGTCGTTGCTCTTGAACGGGGTCGAGCTAGCAGTTGCTGAGGATGGCAGCTTCTCCCACCAAATGACCCCTCTGGTGGGCGGAAACATCTTGGTCTTCGAAGCCACCGATTCGTGGGGCACGACCCGCAAACGGGTGCAGTCATTTCTCTGGTCACGTCAGTACCGCACGCCAACGGAGCCCAAGATCGGCATGGTGACCGAAGGCTTGGGGATCTTCCTCAGTGAGGATGTCCTGGACGACGGCGAGAGGGAGTCACCACCGAATGACTTCGCGGGAATCTTCGAATTGGTGATGGCCTCAATCGACATGATGGACGCGATCAGCAACCCAGTCGTCTCAACGTGGGCATACGACGTTCATATTCAGTCGATTAGCTACGAAGACCCGTCGGTGTATTTGGATCCCAACGATGGTCATTTGACGTTGACCATTGTCATGGACAAACGAATCAACCCCGAGAGCAACGTTCGTTTTCGGGCCGGCCTGTATGTGGACACGCTGTGGGACGAATACGGATCGTTCACGGCCACCAGGGTGACGATCACGGCAAATGTGGTGCTGAGCGTCGATTCAAACCACAACATCGTCGCCACCGTCGCGGACGACGATATCAGTGTCGTCGTTACCGGCGGGGACTTCAGTTTCGACGGTGTGATCGTCGACGCAATCGCCAGTCTCTTCAACAACTCGTTGGTCAGCACAATTGAGACTCAGTTCGAGTCGGCCATCAAGAACCAAATCGAACCGATTCTAGAAGATGCGCTCGGCGGCCTCGCCTTCGATCAGGTTATTCCCTTTCCAAAACTGAGCGACCCCGACAGCAGTATCGACGTGCGTTTGGTGACCGACTTCGAAGAGGTTGATGTAGCAGAGGCGGGTATCACCTTCATTGAGCGGGCCGGGGCCTACGCTGACGACGTCAACAGCTACGACAATCGCGGAGCAATGGGCCGGTCGGGTTGCGCGTTGGGCTCACAGACTTTGCCAATGCACGATGACGCTGTGCTGGAGCTGGCCTTGCCGGACGATCTCTTGAACCAGTTGCTGTACTCGGCGTGGCAGGGGGGAATGCTCGAGTTCGATATTCCCCCCGAGATGTTGGGCGACATCGACTTGCCGGCCGGAGTCAGCGATCTCACCCTCGTGGCGAGCGGAATGCTCCAGCCAACTGCCGCCGACTGCAATCCGGACGGAGAACTACGCCTTCATCGGCGACCTGAGGGTAGATGCCTCGATGCGAGTCATTGGCTCGCCGCTCGATGTCGTGATTTATGCGTCGTTTGAGGGCGGCCTCGAGCTCTCCGCAGGGGACGGCGAAGTCAACCTGTCGATGACCGACATCAGCCAACTCGAAACCGAGGTTACTGTTCAACAAGACTCGCTGGTCAGCCTCGAGTCGGAGTTCGAGGCACTGATCGCAGAGAGCCTGGTTCCCGCTCTGCTGGGCGCCCTTGGTGGAGACACACTTGGTGGATTCCCCCTACCTGAGATCGACTTGAGCGGAACAGTCGAAGGTGTCCCAGAAGGGACGGTAATCGCGATCGAGCCCGAGGACGTGTTCCGGGAAGCCGGAAACAGCTTCGTCCAGGGAGGTCTGCGTTGAAAATACGACCCACCTTTCTGGTAATGCTGACCATGTTGTTGTCCGCAGCCTGCCAATTCGACACTACGGAGCCGCCCCATCGAAGCGCGGTCCAAGTTGATTCGGGTTCCGGAGACCTCAATGATCCCGATTTGTCGACGTTGCCAGACGAGGACGCAGACGATGTCTCGGCCGACAGCGAAGACCTGCAAGAGATGCTCTGCACCGAGGACGCTGATTGCGCCGACATGTTGGAGTGCACGTCCGAGAGCTGCAACACCGAGACTGGATTGTGCGAACGAGCTGTCGAGTCGGGAACGTGCTTGATCAACAACGTCTGCTATGCGAGTGGTGATTCACACCCATCCGATCCCTGCTCTGCCTGCGATTCCAGCGAGCCAGGGACTTGGTCAGGTAAACAAGAGGGCGCCGCCTGCGATGACGGCAGCCTCTGCACGATTGGAACGACCTGCACCGAGGGGCTCTGCATCGGACTAGCAGTCGAGTGCGAGGACGCCAACGGCTGCACCAGCAACGAGTGTGATCCGACCACAGGATGCATCTTCCCCCCCGCAAACGAAGGCGAGAGCTGTGATGATGGCAACGAGTGCACCCTGACCGATACCTGTCGAGAGGGACGTTGTTTTGGCACGACCCGAGACTGTGACGACGAGGACGTGTGCACCGACGATGCCTGCGATCCTGAGTCGGGATGCGTCAACGTCTTCAACACGGCGCCGTGTAGCGACGACGATGCCTGTACCGAGTTCGATGTCTGTTCCGAAGGGGTTTGCATTCCAGGTGACGAACCGAACTGCAACGATGGAAACATCTGTACCATCGACGGCTGCGATGAGGTCGCCGGCTGCTTCCATCTCGTAAAGAACGACCCGTGCTGTGTTGGGAACACCTCGGTATGCGACGATGGCAACCCATGTACTGACGACCTGTGCAACGATTCAGGCGGTTGCGATCGGGTAAACAACGACGCGGCCTGCGACGACCAAAACGCCTGCACAGAAGCGGATTCATGTGTCGAAGGGGCCTGCGGTGGCGCTGAACGAACCTGCGTAGACACCAACGAATGTACCGACGACACCTGCAACCCAGCGACAGGTTGCCTATTCATTCCCCTCAATGGCGATAGCTACAGCTGCACTGACGGTTTCGACTGCACCGAAGACGACGTGTGTGTCGAAGGAAGCTGCCAAGGGGACGATTCCGCCTGTGTATGCGAGCCGGAATTCCACGAACCGGCCGCGAAACTGACACTCCTGGCGATCGGAGCCGGTGGCCACCCGGGTGAAGCGCTCGATCTGGACGGTGACCCGACGACCTGCTCCCCCGAGACCGATTGCAGCGAAGGGCGCAACAACGCCCTCGGCATTCTGGCCGGCATCGTCAACCCACCCATGACGGAGAGTGTTCAAGATGGTTCGGTCATGTTGGTCCTCGAATTCAGGGACTACGACCGCAATCCATTCGAACTGGCGGTCTACAGCGGTGAGCTGGACACGAGCAATGCGGACTGCGATCACCTTTCTGAACAATGTGACTATTGGGTGTCTGCAGACGGTATGGACCCCACCTGCGAGCCGGCGGTCAGCATGGCGGCAACTCGTTCGGGTGATCGGGTTTTCGCCGGTGGGCGTGGAACCGAGTTCCCGTTTGAAGTGCCTTTTGGAGAGTCGACCTTAACTCTTACGCTCTACGACGTCATCTTCGAGGGAACGGTCACCGAGAGCGACAGTGAGTTCGCGAGTATTAGCGGCATCCTGGCGGGTGCGGTAACGCGAGGCGAATTGTTGGCAGCGATCGAGGGGCTCGACGCCGACTCGCTGCCTTTCTCTCCCGACTCCATCGCTTCGCTGTTGAATACCGTAGTAGTCGACGACATCGACACCGATGGAACGGGCGAGCCCAACGCTGCATCGATCGCGATCAAGATGGAAGGAATCCCGGCCATAATCACCGGACTCGCCGAGTAAGTCGCCGGGCTGTCTAGCGACAGCCTTCGGATAGTTCGGCTCCGTGCTGGGTCGCCAACGCGCCAGTCTGCACCCGCAAGGACTCACACGTATCTTCCATCCCGGCCGCCGCCGCGACCTCACACGCCGATTGAAACGCGGTACCAGCATTATCAATACCGGCTACGGCGGGAATGGTCCCCAACTCGTCACAACATGACTGCAGACGCAAGCATTCAGGGCCGACTTCGCCACCACGAGCAATGCGCATCGCCGTTACCTGTTCGATCAGTCTTCGCTGTGTCTCAGCGTTGTCCTCGAGTTGTCCGGCTAGGTTGTCCAGCGATCGCTCGAGACTGTGACTGTTTTCCTCGATCGCGTCCTCGAGATGTTCGGCTTGGACAATTGCAGCCTCAGAAATGCTGTCAGCTTGCTGGGTCACCTCCACAGCAAGCGCCAGAAGCTGAGGATCGACCGTTGTGCCGATTTGACCGGCCAGGGCTGGGATGTCGACCTGACCCTCTTCCAGCTGCCCCTCGAGCTGTCCAAGTACGGCGTTGAGCTCGCTGCCGCCTTGCTCGAGCCCTCGGGCGAGGTCCTGGAGCTGCTCCTGGTGCTCGATAAGCTCCTGCGCCAGCGCCGTGTTGAGCTCTGCAAGGTCGACTTGAGGGGCTCCAAGGGTCTGTTGGACCATCCTCTCCAGACTTTCACCTCGGGCCTGTTGCTGACCAGCAGCCAGCTCGAGGTTCTCGTCATCCTTTTCGTCTGTTTGTTCGAGCGCAACGGCAGCGGGTTGGACAGCCCGTTCCGGCGAATTCGCCGCGCTAGGCGGAAAATGGGTATTCGCCCCGGGTTCCTGATTTCGATGCCCTTCGCCCGAGTTGTCCTCGTTCGATTCGGTGTTGTTGGATTCCTCGGCCTCTTCTTCAGTCCCTTCAGCCTCGGAGCTTTCCTCCCCAGATTTGGAACAGGCGGCGCAAACTAGTAGCACTGAAAGTAGGACTATCCACAGTAATCGACTCATCGTTCTCTCCATTCGCCTCGGTTTTCAGGCGCGACTATACTGCGGGCTGCCAAAGGGAGCCAGCGAAAGTGGAAGTACCGGGGTGTGTGCTACCTGAAAGTCGATGCGCGGTGGTCCGCCGAGGCGCGGGGAGTCACCTTGAGCCGACGGACCACCGTTAACTTGCTGCCTAGGGGGAGCAACAAGAACGCAGCGATGCCCGAGACCGATGGCCACGGGACGCCTGAGATTCATAGTTCAAATCGACGAGGGACGCGGAGTTCGGTTACCAACCAAACTGAGTATTACATGCCAAACTTCCGGCGATCCTTCAAGCACCCATCTAGCCCAACTGGCGGGAACACGCTGTGCCCAATGGCTGAACGATCTGCCGCCAAGCGATCTCTGGTTCGATGAAGCCATTTTACGAATCAAATTCCGAGGGGTCCGGGTCAGGGGAGCGGAGTTCAGCACAACTCGAGAGAAGATTCATGGGAAGAAGCCGTCGTTCGTTGCTAAACAGCCTTGTCATACCGGTCACTCTACTCCTCGCCGCGGCCTGCTCGGGTGACTCGAGCGGATCTCACGACAATACAGACTCCGATACGTCGATTCAGCTCGATGGGGAGGCTGACACCACGCCGGATGCTGGCGTTCCGGATGAGGGTGAACCCGACGAAAGCGCACCGGACGCGAACAATCCCGACGAGGATGCTCCCGACGCGATAAACGACAACGGCGACGACATCGCTGAAGATGTCACACCGGACAGCTCTGAGCCCGACAGCGACCAGCGAGATTGGGACAGCACGGATACGGGCGAGCCGCTAGACAAGCCGACGATCGCGAACACCGTCCTCCACGATTGCGAAACAATCTCGGAAGCGCGCACGAACTCCTCTGCGCGGTCGTGCGGCATTTCGTTGTCAGCATCCGAGGCTCAGGGTGGAAACTATACGACATCTCCGGTCATTGCGGGTGACTACGTGGTGATGGTGGGTCACTACAAGGTCGAGAGCTGCGATGGGTCCTGCCTTCATCACTCCCACATACACGGTCTCCACGTGGATACACACGAGCTCGTCGAACTCGTCGAAGGCGCCGGGCCTGCAGAAGGGACGCCCCAGATCCAGGGCAACTACCTCTATCACGCATCGACTGGCAGCGATGTGATGAGGATATTCGACATCCGAACGTTCGAGGACGTCTCGGCCTTCGACTACGATAGCAGCGCAACGGGAATGGTGGGCGCGATCGAAACCGGAATGGACTCGTCTGGGGTATTGATCAACCACGGCGAGCCCCTCTTCTACTTTGGCACCTACAATACCCCCGCCGCTCGCTCCGGCAACTGCAACAACAACCGAGACTATCCGCCCAACAACGCGAACCCGTACTGTGGGTCTCTGTATGCTATCAACCAGCAAGGTGAAATCGTCCACAGCATGGATGTGACGGAGGACAACGGCTCCCTCCCCTTTCGGACCTGGGTGGGTGCAGGCGTAGCTAGTGACGGTGTCGGTCTCTTCGTTGGTGGTGCGCCCTCACACTGGGGCCCCAATAGCGGCATCAATGGCGACTTGGATGGCGATGACGACCGGGATGTGACCGGTGCCTGTGCTGTCGTCAAAGTCGATCTCGATCTCGATACGATCCTGGCGGTCGACGATCCCGGCGTGGACGGCTGCAACCTGGCGCGAGAGCCCTACGAAGACGCCGTCTCGGGCGAGATCGTGCTCGATGATGTCAACGAGGCGCTCTGGGTTCAGTGGAGCGGGCCCGTCGAAATCGACGAGGACGGCAATGCCCAGACCTACGTTCGGCGCTACGACACCGATCTCAATGTGTTGTGCACCGCCAGATTCCAGTACACACCACGTGGTGGTCAACGGGGCCCTCTGACGTGGGAGGACGTCAACTACTCGCCTGCCGGCTACTATATGGCACCGACCGGCGACGCCGACGGGACCGCATATGTCCTCTTCCAAAACATGGGCAACACGCCAATCGACACCACCATTTACTCGGTAACAGACACCGGTGGAGAGGATTGCGAGGTGCAGGAACTCATCACGCGCCAAGGGCGCGCACTTCATAGTCCCACCCTGGTGAGCACCTCTGAAGGGGAGTACGTTCTCTTTGCGGTGGACAGTAAGCTGCTCTTCGTGGCTCGGGACTCAGGTTCGGTCGCGCTGGAGGTTCCTCTGGCGGGCGATGCGTCTGTCATGGGAACACCGACCCTCCACGAAGGGGAAATCTACGTTTTTGCGACCGACGGCTCTATCAGTTGGATCGAAGATCCAATTGTGAATGGCCAGCCAGTCGACATGTATGGCGATCGTGGGCTCGCACCGTGGCCGCGCTATCGACGCACAAACAGTGGAAACGCGTTGCTTCCTATTGAGTGACCCCGCCAACCAATCGCTGCTGACCGGCCGCGGGCACATGATCTAACTCGGTTTCGACACAGTCGCCTGAAATTTTTGGGTTCGGCAACAAGATCGCCGATTTGTTTCATGAAGGTCATTCGGCAGTAGCGAGAAACAGCATGATTTCATTTTCCCGCACCACCGTTGTGCGCCTTCTGTGCGCCCTAATTCTTCCAATCACATCAAGCTGTTCCGGTGACTCCACCGAACCCAATAGCTCCCCGATGAACACCGTCGATTCGAGCGACGGTGGCAACGGCGGGCTCGACCTCGGCGGTACGGACAGCACGGCAAGCGACGCCGATTCGGCCGACACGAACGTCACGGGTTCAGGCCAATTGGAGATCGACGACTTCAGTGCCCAAGGGGGTATCTCTGGTCGAGCCGGAAGCGATTCTGATGTCGTGACATTCTCTTCGACGATCTCTGAAGATGGTGTGGTCACAGCGCGCTACGACTTTGGGGCGGATCGGGTGGTCGACGTCACCCTGACGAGTGGGGAAGACGCCGTCATGACGTTCGGCGACACGGAGCTGACGGGCTATGGCGCCCTAGACGACGCCCAGATGGCCATGTTGGACGATCTCATCTCGACGGACCCGGGCGGGATCCTGGCGCATGTGCCGATGGCACTGGGCTGCGAAATTTCCTCGTCCGAAGCGACCAACGAGACAGACGCGCAGCGCGCAGCGCTAGTCTTTCCGTGGCAGGTCCTCATCAAGTACACGAATGAGTATCCGACGGTCGAGAGCCTGGAATCAGAGGGCTCATGTCGCTATCTCTTCGACGAAGATGATTGGCTCAGCGGTCCGCGAGAGGAGGACGTGTTCGCAGGGTACGAGCGACCGGGCGGCCTCATGCTCTCTACCAGCGACATCGTGCCATTTGTCATCGGTTTCTTCCCCTTCGATGATATCGGTGCCGTCGACCCGGATGAGTTCAAAAACCACGGCGGGCGGCCTTGTGGAGCACGCTGTCCGGGAACGTGCGGACCGGATTGCGAGCCGGCGGCTTGCAGCACCCGATTCGAGTGGGAGTGCCTGCTGGACGCGCAAGGCAACAACACGGGTGACAAGAAACTGATCAAGATTTGGCGATGCGGCTCCCACCAAGGCTGCCGCGACCACGATTCCTGCTACGACGGTTGCAACATTCTGCACGGCTGCGGCTCTTGGGGGGCGGCGACCTGTCGACGAGCGTGCGATACGGCATGCATCATCGAGCAGGGGTACAACAACTGCGTCAACTGGATGAACGGTAACCCGCCGTACGATCAGTTCAACACCTATCGACATACGATCATTGCCAGTCAAACCGACCACACCTTGTGTCCGGTTCCGATCGACTGCGTAGTGTCGGATTGGAGTGATTGGAGCGAGTGTGACGTCGACTGCGCTGGAGGCATGCAATATCGTTCTAGAACGGTGGTCACCGAGGCCCAACATGGGGGCGAAGAATGCCCAGATCTCTCCGAGATGCGCGAGTGCAACACCGAGGCCTGCTCAGTGGACTGCGTGGTGTCGGATTGGAGCGACTGGGGCGAATGCGATGCAGCCTGCGATGGCGGATCGCAAACCCGATATCGAAGCGTCATGACAGAACAGGAAGGCGAAGGCGCCGCCTGTCCCGAGTTATCGCAGACTCAGGCCTGCAACGAAGATCCCTGTGGACCGCCGGATGTCGACTGCGTGATGTCATCGTGGGGCGAATGGGACGAGTGTTCAGCCCTCTGTGGTGGCGGCTCACAGTCCCGATATCGCTTCGTGCTCGTCTCCCCAGTCGGAGACGGGGCGAGCTGTCCGACCGATGTATCTGAGACGCAGGACTGCAACACCGACGCGTGTCCCGAGCCCGATCCGGTCGACTGTGATCTGAGTGAGTGGAGTGACTGGTCGGCTTGCGATGCCGAATGCGGTGGAGGCAGCCATTCTCGCTATCGAAGCGTTCTCGTCGAACCGTTATTCGGTGGCTCGACTTGTGGTGACCTCTACGAAGAAGAGGCCTGCAATGTCGATGCATGCGATGAACCAATCGACTGCGTCATGACGGATTGGAGCGACTGGAGCACCTGCTCAGCCGAGTGCGATGGTGGAAGCCAATACAGATGGCGTTCAGTCTCTGTCTTCCCCGAGCACGGTGGCGCCGAGTGCGGCGTGACCGAAGAGACCCAGGATTGCAACACCGACTCGTGTCCAGAACCGGATCCAGTCGACTGTGTACCCGGTAGCTGGGGCGAATGGAGTACGTGTTCGGTGGAATGTGGTGGTGGTAGTCAGTACCGCCAACGGGACATCAGTACGCCCTCAGCCCACGGTGGCGCCGAGTGCACCGACCTATTCGAAGAGCAGGGGTGCAACGAGGACGACTGTCCAACCCCGGATCCAATCGACTGCGTAGAGGGCGACTGGAGTGACTGGAGCACGTGCTCGGTCGAGTGTGGCGGTGGAACGCAGTTTCGCCAGAGGGACGTCAGCGTGTATCCCGAGAACGGCGGAACTGAGTGTGGTGAGCTGCAGCAGACACAGGACTGCAACCCGGAAGAATGTACTGGCGCAAATCCGGTCAATTGCGAAGTTGACGATTGGGGCGAATGGAGCACGTGCTCGGTGGAGTGCGGCGGAGGGTTTCGGAGCCGCAGCCGAGAGATCATTGTTCCGGCCGAAAACGGCGGCACGGCCTGTCCGTCCCTCTGGAAGGAGGAATCCTGTAACGAAGACGCCTGTCCCGATCCGGATCCGATCGACTGCGTGATGGACGACTGGGGCGATTGGACCACGTGTTCAGCCGAGTGCGATGGTGGCATGCAGTACCGCACCAGAAACGTCAGCGTGTATCCCGAGAACGGTGGCGAGGCGTGCGGTGAAGTGCAGGAAGTCCAAGACTGTAACCTCGACCCATGCGTGCCCGACCCGGTCGACTGCGTTCCCGGTGATTGGAGTGATTGGAGCGAGTGTTCGGTCGAATGCGGCGGTGGCTACCAGTACAGGAATCGAGACGTGTCCACACCGGCATCCAACGGTGGCGCTGAGTGCGATTCCTTGTATGAAGAGCAAGACTGTAATCTGCTCTCCTGTCCCGATCCGGATCCGGTTGATTGCCAGGTAGGCGATTGGGGGGACTGGAGTCTGTGCAGCGCCGAATGTGATACCGGATACCAAATCCGAGTCCGCGAAATCACTGTGTTGCCCATGAACGGTGGCCTGGAGTGTCCCGTCCTGCAAGAACACGCCGCGTGCAACGAGCAAGCATGCAGCGACGACTGTGGTGACGCCTGCAGCTCGGAAGAGTTCTGCAGGGCCGGCGTCTGTTATCCACTCGATCTCTGTGCTGGCACCTGCACGCGAGGCGAGACCTGCGAAGAGGGCACTTGCAACTGCGATCCAGTCAACGACGACAACGACGAAAACTGCGGTTGCAACGGCCCCTGTGGGGACGACGAATACTGTAGTGCAGGTGTCTGCATGATTGAGATGAACGATGCCTGCGGCAGCATCTGTGGGGACGACGAAATCTGTGACTCGACCGCCGCCTGCGTCTGTGACCCGGTCTACGACACCGACGACACAAACTGCGGCTGCAACGGTCCGTGTGGGGAGGATGAAGTGTGTCTCGAAGCTACGTGCTGCGACACAACGGATTCGACATCCGACTGCTACATCGCCCCATGACCCGTCGCGTTGGAGGGCGACTCGCCCCGGTCGGGTCGCCCTCCATCGTAAACCTCACCCCTATTCTAAGAGCCAGCGCGGAACCTCCGGATCGAACATCCAGTCCTCCCACCCGTAGATTGAGCCGTGTCCTTCGATGACCTCCGGAAGCGCGTCGAAGGTGACACCAGACGGGTCGTACAGCCTGTCCCGTTCATTCATGATGAGTGCCCGCAACAGGTTTGGCAGGCGCTTCAACTGCTCGCAGAAGATGGGGATCACGCTGTCTGGCATGCAATTCCTGCTCGTCGCGCTTCCGTAAAGGTGTGTAAAGACGACCGTTGTAGCGACCGCGAAGTCCTCGGGTTGGCCGTCACCGGCAGCGGCCAATAGGTTTCGAAGTACGTGTTCGCTATCCTGAAGTACATCGCAGACGGCGGACACATACTCGGGTATCTCATCCGGAACGCCGTGGACAGGCGCGACAAGCACCGCGCCAACACCGTCGAGGACGACGAGATAGCTCTCGAGAAAGTAGATGACCGAATCGCTTTCGCTGCGAGCCGACGCCAACGTCAGTTGCGCTGGCCTGAGATCAGTGCCCATGAGCTTTGCGCGGAGCACATCTTCGAGTTGGTAGCCCTGAAACGAGTCAGGGTGAACCACAATTTCTGGTTGGTTTTTGGTTGATATCGAAACAGCGGCAGATTCGTACATAAGCACCTCCATTCAAATCGTGCGGCTGTGTAATCGGCGGATCGCCGAAAACGTTGCGTGACTATTTCATAAGACTCTGAATTTATTACTGTTCTCTCCATTTTCCGACCTGGCGGTAGCTTCACGAGCCGCCTCCCGTTCGAGTGGTTGCGATGTTCAGCTTCCAAAAGGCAACCGAGTATGTGATCTCTCTGGGCCATCACGTGATGAGGACCACCAAATGAACGACTACGACAAATACGATTCAATGGGGCTGGCAGGGCTTGTTCAGAAGGGCGATGTGTCACCCGCCGAGCTCCTGGACGATGCGATCGACCGGATCGAGAAGCGCAATCCAAAGCTGAACGCTGTGGTCTATCGCATGTTCGACCGGGCCAGAGCCAAGGTCGACAAGTTGCCCGATGGACCCCTCAAAGGCGTCCCATTCCTCATCAAGGACCTCAAGATCACCGTTGAAGGAACGCCGACCAGTAACTCGACGAAGCTGATGGTCGACGTACCAGCTACCGCCACCAGCGTGCTAGCCGAGCGCTACGAGAACGCCGGACTACAGATTGTCGGAAAGACAAACACGCCAGAATTCGGGCTGATGGGCATCACAGAACCCGAGTTGAGAGGACCGGCCCGAAACCCCTGGAATCCGGATCACACGCCTGGGGGCAGCTCGGGAGGCTCGGGCGCGGCGGTCGCAGCCAGAATAGTGCCAGCGGCACACGGCGGTGACGGCGGCGGTTCAATCCGTATTCCGGCGTCCGCTTGCGGCATCTTCGGACTCAAGCCAACACGGGGCCGAGTTACGATGGCCCCTTGGATGGGCGAAGGCTGGAATGGGTTTGTACAGGAACACGTCCTGACCCGAAGCGTACGAGACAGCGCCCTGCTATTGGATATCTCAGACCCGCCCACACCGGGGGAACCCTATGCCGCGCCTCACAAGGAACGGCCCTTCCTCGAAGAGGTCGGTTCCAAGCCAGGGAAGCTGAAGATCGCTGTCGATACAGGCACTCTGTATGGGGCTGACAACCATCCCGATTGCGTGGCGGCAGTCGAGGATGCCGCGGCCCTGCTCGAGGAACTCGGCCACCAGGTGGTAGAGGCCCGGCCCACCTTTCCGAGGGACGATCTGATACGAGCCTACTTCGTCATCGTCGGGACGGGTATCGCCCGCTTTATCGAGATGTCAGCCGAAGCGGCGGGCAAACGGCCCAAAGCCTCGGACTTCGAGCCCCCAACCTGGGTATTGGCTCAAATCGCCTGGAAGGCTAGCGCGCCAGACGTGTTGGCCGCCCAGCAGGTCATTCAGAAAGCAGCTCGCGGTATCGCAGGCTTTTTTGACGAATACGATCTCTTCCTCAACTCGACCCTGGCGCGCCCCCCGGCAAAGGTGGGGGAGCTTGCGGTGCAGCCGTCAGAGCGCTTCCAGCTCAAACTACTGCGCATGCTGCCATTCAAAGCGCTGCTTGATGTCGCCTTAGAGAAAATGGCCGAAGGGCGCCTGGTGTGGACTCCGAATACCCAGATGTTCAACCAGACCGGGCAACCGGCCATGTCCGTTCCGCTGCACTGGAACGATGCGGGCTTACCGATCGGTGTTCAATTGGCGTCGAAGTTTGGGGACGAGGCGACGTTGTTCCGGGTCGCCTCCCAGCTGGAGGAAGCCCGACCGTGGGTCGACCGGCACGTTGGATCGAAGCAGTCTCAGTAGGGCAGACACGCACTTCTGACCACAGAGGGCTGCCCATGTCGGGCCGATGATTCGCAGGTCCTGCCCATTGAACACGAGTCATTGTTGGCGCACCGTGCGGCGCACATGCCGCCGTTCTGCGGTGATGCTGGGTCGGAAGAGACGCAAAACGTACCTGCGTGACCGTCCAGATCGGGACAATATCGCGTGCAAGCCTCTGAACAGACGCCTGCCGATTCGTCATCGAGAGCGTGGCAGTAGCTCGATTCGCAGTCAGCGTCATCGAGGCATCGATCGCCGATCCAGCCTTCACTTCCGGGTAAGCACACGTTGCGACGGACCCAAGACTGGCCAAATCGAGAGACGCGTTGCACATCGAAGTGATCCAGGCGTCGGCATCCGTTGGATAGCGACGACGACTGAAACATACACATCCCAGCATTCTGGCTGCTGCTGTCGGCTACACAGAAGGTGCTCGGGTAGCCGTCCCGGTCGGGGCAATAGCGGGTGCACGGCTGAGTGCAGAAGCTGCGTCCGCTATACTCGTTCTCACGACAAACGCCACCCTCGAACGCGCAGTCTGAGTCGGTCGCGCATTCGCTCATAATCCAGGGATCATCGATGTCTATGGCCCGGTCGTTCTGGTCTCGTTCGGTCGCCTGCTGAATCCTCACGGGCACGGATTTTCCAGCAATCAAGGCATAGAGCTCAACCAGGTCAGCCGCCTCCATCCGGATGCAGCCATGGCTGACGTAACCCCGTCGCAGCGTCCCGCCATCGGAGCGACTGAAGCGATCGATCGGACCATGGATGCCGTAACCCGAGCTCCGTGGGCCCGTGAGACGAATGAAGGGCAGGCCAGCAAAGACCGGAACCTTCACTCCATGATCGTCCGTCCACCACATGCGACAGGAGTAGTTCCAGGCCCACCGGGCTGTACTCGCTGTGTTGCCGTCTATCACTGGCGCCAGATCGGTCCGAGTATGGAAGAGCTGGTCACTTCGAGAGGTCGATACGGGTGTCAGGCTTTCACCATCGCCGTCGATTTGACCAACGCCGATCGGAAACACCTCGTCGTAGTCGCCCGCACGGTCGACCAGGTGCAACGACAGACCGTCCAGACTGATGGTGATCATCGGGTCGTTCAGCGGTGTCAGATATGGAATCGGCTTACACACGGTGGCAAAACCCCAGCCGTCAGCCTTCATGTCGTCGAGGCCTTCGATGTCCCCGATCGACAACTCGTCGCCGAAACGTTCGCCGGTTACGGGAGGCTCATCGGTGGTTTCGCCACACGCAGTCAGCGTCAGCGAAGCAAGCGAGAGAAAGACAGTAAATCGAGTAGTAGCAGTCATTTTTCATTCATCACAACAGAGGCAACACGGTCCAGAGCGACAAAATTGCAAGCGATGTGCCAGAGTGGTTGTGCTTGAAGATGCGGCGCGGGCCGCCGAATAGACAGAATCGCGTCAGCTAGCGATCTGGCTGATCGATTAGCCAGATCCGGGGCCAACGGGCCACATGATCGGGCGAGCGAACTCACAGGCGTCGATACTCGGAATCGTATGTTCGGCCGATCTATCTCGGGGGGGACGGCTCACAGCCCGTATCCTCGAAACAGGGGCTCCACTCGCTCCACGTTTCGGTCGGACCGCACTCGCGATAGGTCACGAAGCACTCCTCGGCACAGGCCCGAACGTCGAAGTCGCCGAAGAGGCAGTCACCACCAGTACAGTAGTCTTGCTCGATACACTCGGTCCACAACGACCACTGATCGTCGATGCAAGCACGCGATCGGGTTCCACAGCTTCCGCAGGCTTCGACTTCCTGCTGCCCTTGGCTACATTCGTGGTAGGTGCAATCCGGTCCCCGGACACACTCACCCCAATCTGTCCATTCGCCGTCCAAACAGGTCCGGCTGTGGACATTGCAGTCACCGCAGGATTCGACTTCGTCGGTACCCGATTCGCACTGTTTCACGGATCGCAGCTCGCAGAGGGATTCGCACCTGCCCTCTGGGTAACTCCAGTAGCCCGATTCGGGGCAGATCTGGGACACATTGAGTCCACACGGGCACTCTTCGAGCCACATGTCATTTGGGGTGCAAGCGTTGGGTCCGCCGTCATCGTCGTCGGATAGTGTGCATCCCGCCGCAGAGAATAGGAGTGTGATGGACCAGAATAAGCAGAGAAACCGTGCCGCCATTTGAGAGCCTCTTGCGTTTCGATACCAGGTGTCGTCGGACACACGAATTCACCACACAGCTAAGTGCCTTGTACTGCTTGTGATTTCATGAGCCGGGCGACCAGGCGACTTGCAACAGGCCTGCCAGATCGGTGGGCTGGCAAGCGGCACGCTGTTTGGAGTCTTCCGGGTGGCCAAATCCGCCCCATTTATGGGGAAAGTGCCAACTAGCGGCAACAACTCAGCGGGTGCGTGTGTGAACGCGGGTTCACTCAGCAAATTCAAGTGCCCCGCACTTCATTCCGATTCAAATAAGGCAAGATAAAGTGAAACCCGAAGCCAACTTCGTCATGTTGTTAGCATGGGGCGAAAAACTCTCCCCGAGTCGGACTGACTCCGACACGAACGCAATGGAGAAAGAGCATGTTACGAATGACATACACAATAGCAATTCTGGCCGCTACCTTCACTATGTTGACCGCAGGTTCAGCGCTGGCCCAAGGCAAAGGCCCAGGTGTTTACCCAGCTCAACCGCAGGGACAGACCATGAATGCAAGTAACCGACAGGTGCGAATCAACGCAACGGTACCGAACGCCAGTCAGATGGCGGTACTCAATCAGATCGAGAGTTACTCCGGAGTCGTGCTGCCCGACGGCGACTACTGGTACGATGCTGTCAGTGGCGCCTTTGGTGCTTGGGGCGAAGCCGCCGCCACCGTGCTTCCCGCAGGGTTGGACCTGGGAGGTCCAATTCAAGCCAACTGCTCGGGTGGCGGTACTTACGTCTACATCAACGGCCGAGAAATCCACCAGACTGAGCTGGCGATGCTGCAGCAGAGCTTTGGGTACATCAACCCGGGTCGCTACTTCCTCGATGCCAGTGGAAACGTCGGTCTCGAGGGCGGACCCGTGCTCGCCAATCTCTACGCTGCAGCCCAAGCCCAGGGACAGCAACAGGGCTCGAACGCCTACGGCTACACCGGGACTCAAATCGGGAACGATCGATACGGCCTCGCAAGCGACGGCCAGGGTGGTTTCATGTTCATGGGTAGTGACGGTACGAGCTACTACACCGGCCAATAGTCTCCCGCTCAGCTTTCCGCCTGACCCCATTCAACCCACAGATTGCCGGTAGAACATCAGCCACACGAGTTCATTCGCGCACCGTCTTTCCAAGCTATTGCGCAGTAACTGAGCAGTAATCTCGGATTGCGAACCTAGTGAGCAGATGGCTCAATCTTGTCTGACCAAACACAAGGCCTCAGGGCGGCGTTTCGACCCATTTGAATCACACCCGTTCTCTGGCACAGATCATGTAACTGTATCTGTTCTGTTGTTTGAAATTACACACCCACTGATGGATGACTCAAATGGCTACTCCAACACACTCAGACTCAAATACGCCGGGCCCAGACGATCTCTTCGACCGCCCAGCAACCAATCCCCAGGGTGAATCGAACAGCAGGAGACTGCTGAGCGAGGTCCTGGCTGAAACGGGCCGGGAAGCACAGCACGAAGAGCAGGCCGCCCGATCCGAACTGGCGCGATATCGCGAAGCCTGCCACCGCCGACAGGTGGCAGCCGACGTAGAGCGCAAAGAGGCAGTGCAGGAGTCATTTCGGCGGGAGCTTCGGCGTCAGCGCCGCGCCGCGACCATGCGAACGAGAGAACTGGCCGCGCTGCTGGGAGAGCCGAATCAGACGATTTCGGCCGTCACGAGGCCCTCAGGCGAGTTCTACGCGACTGCCATAGCCCCAAAAGTGGTACCTGAACGGCGTGGTGCTCGGCCAGCTCGAACCAAGGGGCCGTGGGTGCTGGGTTCGCTTGCAGCAGTTCTTCTTGCGACGTTGCTCATCCCCTCAGTGGTTTCTGGTTCCACGCCAATGCTTGGCGCTCCCTTGGCGAAACAGAGCGTTCAGATGGCCCAACCGGCAAGTTCCAATCTGCAAGCAGTCGGCGTAGTGCTCGTGGCGGAGACCGATTCCGTGGCTACATCCGAGACAAGCGAGAGCGAGGACCGTTCATCATCCCGTCGCGACAGGCGCCGTAGCCGTCAAAACAGCGAAGTCCGGACCGAACATCCGGACGGCGTTGCTGGGCACCAGAGCGAGAGAACGGTTCTCGAGGACATTTCCCTAGACGGAAGCGACATATTCAGCCGCGGAAGCGAATAGGCCGAGTCGGCGCTTGCAGTGAACGAATGGCTGAAGCAGAATGCGCCCAGCTCTGCTGCCAACCGGAAGTCCACAAATATGACAAGCCAGACCCTGACACTCGACGATCTCATGGGCATGAAATCCAAAGCCCTTCGAGCTGTGATGGATGCAGGCCACCCTTTGGACGAATCCGTCTTGGCCGACTCCCAATACCTCGGTGTTGATCTCAGCCTGCCCGGCTTCATGCGCAAGATTCTGTGGCACACCTTTCGGAAGTGTTTCCACCGTGACCCAGAGAGCAACGTGCTGCGCGGCTGGAACGTCAAGATGGAGCAGCATGGTATCGATGGTCCCGCGGTTCCGCTGACCGACAGAAAGGAACGACAGGTGACCTTCGGGCACTACCATGTGAAATCTGCCGAGAACGTGAAATTCCCGAAAGGGTGGAAGGGGCCGAACTTTCTCGACTACACAGCGGCCGGTAACAAGTTCCTCGATATGGCCAGACTCGGTTACACACCATTAATCGCGGTCAATGAGGGTTCCAGCGAATTACTCCTAGGCTGGGAGATCTTCAAACTAGGTCCTCTGTTTCTGCCCTTGCCGCTTTTTTGGGCGTTGCGACGGCAGGGTCCTCTCGAGGTGGTTGTTCCGGTGCCGAAACCAAAATCGGTTCCCAGGCCACAGCTGACCGAATAGATCGCGCAGCGACCAGTTTTCAACTGCGGAATTCGTGAGTCAAAAACCAGCGTTCATGCGCCTGAGAGACGAATCCGGCTTGACATTATGGGCTCCTTGGTAGAGGACTACCGGAACTTGAAATAGGACCGAAATTTACAGCGAGAAGGCTGTGAGCGCAGACAAAAAGAATCCCGAAACACCGAGTACCGTCGTCGTTCGCAAGAAGACGGGCGAGACTGACATTGCTTCAACGGATGACGCAGCCAATCCCGACACGATCGTCGCACAACCGGCGTTGAGTCCGATACCAAAGGTTGCAGCCGAGCCGGCGTCCAGCACCGAAGCGCCTGCTGCCGAGGCCGAAGCGGCACCAGAAGCGCCCGCAGCCGAAGCCGTTACCGCCGCACCAGAGGCACCTGCCGTCGAAGCCACTCCCGAGCCCGAACCGGTCGCGCCGAAACAAGCCCCAGAGTCCGAACCCAAATCGAGCCCAGCCCATGCGGCTGCACCCGTGTTGGAAGACAAGGACGAGGAGCTCGACTTCGCTGCAATGCTGGGCAACACCGCCACGGAGCAAGTCGAGCAGGGAATGATCATCACGGGGAGTCTCGTGGCAGTCTCAGGTGAATGGGCCTTTGTCGATTTGGGCGGAAAGACCGAGGGTCTTCTTGCCGTGTCAGAGATCAAGGACAAGGAAGGCAACCTGACGGTAGGTATCGGTGAGGCAGTTGAGGCGTTCGTTGTCTCGACCCGCGGTGGTGAAGTCAAACTGTCCAAGTCGCTGAGTCAGAGCATTCGCGACTACGAGTCGCTACGTGACGTGTACGAAGGCCGGCTGCCCGTCGACGGACGGGTCGTTGGTACAAACAAGGGTGGATACGAGGTGATGGTTGCCGGAAGACGCGCCTTCTGCCCCGTCAGCCAAATGGACACTGCGTTCACCGAAGATCCCGAAGTTCACGTCGGAAAGACCTACAGCTTTCGCATTACGCAGATGGACGGAAAGGGCAAACGGGTTGTCCTCTCCCGCGCAGCCATCCTCCGCGAGGAGCAACAACGACGACGGGAGGAGCTTCGAGACCAACTAGAGGTCGGCGCTATCCTGAATGGCGAGGTCAAATCGGTTCAAGACTACGGCGCATTCGTCGATATCGGTGGAATTGAAGGCCTGTGTCACGTCAGTGAATTGTCATGGCGCCGAGTTGAGCATCCATCTGAAATCGTGTCTGTTGGCGATCACGTCGAAGTGAAGGTCCTGGGCATCAAGAAGACCGAGAAAGGAGATCGAATCTCGCTCAGCCTGCGAGCTTCCCAGCCCCACCCGTGGGTTGCTGTGGGCACCAAGTTCGTGGTGGGTGAGACCTACGATGGTAAGGTGACGCGCTTGCAGCCCTTCGGTGCATTCGTCGAAATCGGACCAGGCATCGAAGGTCTGGTTCATGTCAGCGAAATGTCCTGGGAGAAGCGGATCAATCATCCGAGTGAGCTTCTCGAAGAAGGTCAGGAGATTCGTGTCTACCTCAAGAGCATCGATGAAGAACGACAGCGCATCGGTCTGAGCATCAAGGCGCTCGCATCCGATCCCTGGTCGGATGCCGCTGAACGCTACGGTGTGGGCATCGCCGTCAAGGGAACGGTCGAGAAAATCGAGTCCTTCGGCATCTTCTTGCAGATCGAGGGCGGAATCACAGCGCTCATTCCAGGCAGCGAAACCGGTGTAGAAGGCGGCGACATGCGCCGGAAATTCAAACCGGGCCAGGAGCTATCGGGCACCGTTCTATCCATCGACCCATCAGCACGCCGTATGAGCGTCAGCCTCAAATCCGCTGCCGAAGCGCAGAATATGGCGGAGGTCCGAGAGTACATGAAGGGCCAGAAGGCTGCTGACGGCGGTGGCAAGAAGGGTTTCGGTACGCTGGGTGACCTGTTTGCCGACCGGCTGAAGAAGTAATCAATCGCTCCCGTTAGAATCGACTGTCAACACTGAACGCGACGCCAAGACCGGGTGCATCGGTTCCACTTGCGTACAATCGGTACTGCTGATTGGCCAGGTTGGAAAGCGACAGGCGCAGAGCGGTGTGCTCGCCGATGTCGTAGCCCACCCGCAGCCCGAGATCAAACCATGCTTCGCCTCCGGTGCACTCTTCGCCGACCTCGGTTTGCAGTAGGCCAGGAAACTCCGCGGAGCCACATATTCTGAGATCGTCCTTGTCTCCACCGCTCAACTGGTCCTGGGCGGCAGCTCCTTTGATGACCAGATCGGCGAATAGACGATAACCTTCCGACTCCCATCGGAAAGCGCCCAGCCAACGCAACGGTGGAACTCTCCGAGCCGGTTCGGTTTCCCCGTCCGAGGTCACGTCACCCTGAATCCAGGCCGTGTTGCCCCGAACTGAAAATCCGGCGGGAAGATTGAAGACAATGCCCGCTTCGATGCCCGCGTAGACTGCCTCATCCGCATTGATGCGGGTGCGAACTTCAGTTCCATCAATCTCAGTTTGACCGTCTAGAGTGGCCTCCTCACGGGTAATGAGGTCATCAATCAGTGTATAGAACCCAGCCAGCTCGAGCTCGATGGCGCTGTAACGCAAACGGCCCCCGACCTCAAAGTCGTTCGAGGTTTCGGGCCCGAGTTCGTTGTTCGGGACTTCGAAAAAATTGCCGGTGTCACCGAGCAGCGTCGTTTCCTGCAGATTAGGTGCCCTAAACCCCTGGGACCAACCGGCAAAGTAGGTCATGTGCGAGCGATCTGTGACCGCCAGCCGGGCGTCGCCCGAGAAAGCGACGAACTGGTAACCCACGTCCCCCAAACCGGGTACATCCGGAGCGGCGGCACGTGTGTAGTCCAACCGGCCGCCCAAAGTTGGATTCAGGACCCACTCTTCTCCGAGCGACACCTCGTAGTCCGATCGAACGAATGCACCCAGCCGACTGTAGTCCGATCCGTCCGAGAAGTTCCCCCGGTCCTGCGGGTCGGCTTCTAGCGCTTCGGGATCACTCGGATCGACTTCATCCGGCTTGTTGTAGTTGGTTTGAGTCGAGCCGACGAGCGAGTGGTAGGCGTCCAAGCCCCAGGTGAAGGTCAACTCTTCCAGCGGTGTGCGACTTAGGACCGACAGAGAGGTCCCCAGCGTGAGCACATCGTCGTCGAGCACCCGCAGGCGCCGAATCGCATCAAAACTCCCAGCGAGGCAGCCGTCGATGTCAGTCGTTGTATTGATTGATTCGCCATCCTCTTCAAAACCATGCACGTCGCTGGTCGCGCAATCGTGTCGGTTAACCAGCTCGCGCTGGTGGTTGACGCTCAAGGTACCGGTGACCTCCTCGAAGGCGCCTGAGCCCCAGTGGTTGATCCGCAGGTAGGTAAGCAAGTTGTCGTTGTCGTAGGCCCGGAAGTTGCTGTTGGCAAGACGATCGACTCGTCCCGCGTCGACGATCTGGAGGCCAAACGCGTTGAGACTGATCTCTGTTTCGGGTTGAGGCAGAAACGCCAGCCGCACATGAGCGCTGCGCTGTTGATACTCACTAGCTGGGACGACGTCATCAGGTGTGTTCAGCTCGCCGAAGAAACTGGCCGATCCGCCGGCTAAGAACGACCACTGGTCGTTACTCCAACCGAACTCGGGCGCTACCGAGAACCCGGTATCTACGCTTTGGAAAGAAGCTCGTCCGCCTCCGGTCCAACCCCTGCCAAAAAAGAACCCGCGCGGAACCAGGTGGATTACCCCGCCCATGGCGTCGCTGCCGTACAGAGCTGCTCCTGAACCGCGCAACACCTCGATTCGATCGAGGACGTTGGCGTCGAATAGATTGAGGTATTGGTTCGGCCCGGTACGGAAGGTCCCGTTGTTGAATCGAACCCCGTCGAAAACGATCAGGTTGCCCGGACCGACCTGGCCTCGCATGATTGGCGCACCAGCCCCTCGATTCGTTGATTGGGTGTGCACACCCAGCTCCTCGTCGAGCAAATCGCCGATGGTATTCGCTGGCCGCTCGGCCATCTCGCCGGAATCAACCAGACCGGCACTTCGCGCACTCTCGAAAACAGCCTCTTCATGCCGCGATCCGACGACCACCGAACTGTAGTCATCCGACTCGTCTGGGGATAATTCTGGAGCGGTCTCGTCTTGAGCCCAGCTCACGCTCGGAGTCCAGAACATCGCCAAGAGGAGCGATGTTGAGATTAGTCGTTTGTAGTTAGTCATTTTTCAACCAGGGCTTGTATTTCATCGCCTCAGAAATATGGATGAAGAGGCCCTCAGCTTCGGATAGGAGAACGCCGTTATGGCTGCATCGACCCTTTGTGTAGATCTTGCGGCCCTCTACACGCTCGGTCCACGCTTCGAAGGTTAGCTCCTGATGGAGCGGTGTTGGCTTTCTATAGTGAATGGTCAAACTCGCGGTGGGGCCACCGGTCGCTCCTGCAATATTTGCTATGGCGAGCAGCTGATCGTAGACCCCCGCGATAATCGAGCCGTGCAGACATTGGTTGGGCCCCTCGTACGCTTCGCCAAAACTGGCCCGTCCGATCAGTTTTGAGTCCACAAACTCGAGTTCCACAGGAGGCGCCATCGGGTGGTAGTAGCCTGTAATCGGGCTGTAGGGTAGCACCGCGTTGGGTTGGTCGATCTCGAAGGGGCCAAACTTGTCCATTGGCTTACCTACAGCCAGGGCTTTTGCGTGCTCCAGCGCGCGATCGAGGTCTTCTTCCAGCACTTCGAGATCCCCGATCGAACCAGAGAGCTGAACCGATGCGTCCACGAGGTCTCGCAGCTGGCCCACTACACGTCTGATTACTGCTTTTGAGTCGGTTCCCAATTCGTTGGTCCTGTGGTCTGCAACTCGCCCTGCCTTTGCCGGCGGCAGTTTTACCGGACCGGCCTGAAAGGACAAGAGGCTCGATCCAATGTGCTCGAACACCTTTTGCGCTTTTGCGCTTTACCCGGGGGGCATTCGCTGGTACCCGCTAGTCATCAAGGGAGGGTCCCAATGACAGCCCAAAAACAAACACCCGTGAGCGCTATTCTCCTCATACTGTTGGGGGCAGCCATGTTGGTCGGTGCACTGGTCGGCACAGTCATGCTTTTCGAAGCCGCCCAGAACGCGACTGATCTCTACAGTTCGAGGAGCCCAAACGTCCCCGGTGCTCTGAGTTTTCTCCCGCTCCTCGTTCTCTATATCGGGGGTGGCCTCGCGCTGGGTTACGGGCTCTTCCTGCGGCCGGCAAAGAGCAAACCACCGACAGCGACCTCTTGACCGGCCGGCTAGCGCTCCCACGCCTTTGGGCGGCGGTACCGGGACTGGATTCCCAACAGGACGTTGTTGCATTCCTCGAATCGGTTGCGCACAAGGAGCTTCTCGACGGCATCCAAGTCCATAACGAGCCATTCCGGCCAGATCAGTTTGCGCAGTTCGCCGAACAGGGCGTTGGCGTTTTTCAGCCGGCTTTCTGCAACTTCTGCTTGGAGCGCACCGATCATATCCTGGAACTGCTGTGAGGCGTAATCATTGCTCATGCTGATACCTCCCCGACAAGCATTCGCAGCTCCGAGACCGAACACTCGAAAAGCTCGACATCTGGCGACCCAGCCAGCCGAAGGACGTCATCCTCAACCAAGATGAAGGACTCTGAACCGGCTGACTCGGCAACGTGGTCCGGTTTGCACTCGAATGTCGCGGGTGGTCGATCGGCCCGCCGGTTGGCAGTTAGCAGAAGGTACCAGTCGTCATTTGTGCGGGCTACCGACGCGTTTTCGAAGCAGGAGAAGAAGTAGAGTAGGTCGTCTCGGGCCTCTGGGGCGACGGTGTCCGCGGGGATATCGAAAGCAAGCGTTGCAAGAACGTTGAAGACCACGTCCTCACCTTGAAGTTCAGTCGGATCTGGCAACGGGCCGGGCGCCTTTTGGATCCGATCTCGAAACGCGGCCCAGCGTGAAGCGTCCAACCGACACACTTCTCTCGGTGACGAGGATTGGTGCCACCGATACCAACACGGCTCTGGCGAGAACTCGACGCAGACCCTGGGACGAGTCGGCTGTTCAAAGAGTGTGCAACGATAGTCAGTCCGGTCCAGTTTGCTACACGGCGTAATGAAACCGATAGCGTACTCAGCATCCTCACCGATCCAGGCCAACATCGACTCGTACCTCATGTATTCCTCGATGGCATCGAGATCCTCCTGACCTTCGATGGTGTCCTTCTCGAGCAACAGATACCAACAACAAGGGGCAGAACATGGTGCGCATGGATTTGCCGGTGGCACCACCTCGGCGAGTTGGGTCCCGATACTTGCGTGGGTACTGAACCAAGGCGGCTGCCCGTATTTTGGCGTGAGAAACACGTGCCTGATCTAGCGTATTCGTTCGTGTCGGCCAAGGAAAAGAACGTTTGGTTCAACCTGCTGGCCAGGCTACCCTAGGATTGTTCGCAACTCGCCCCGGTATCGCTGGATGTCCCGCTCCACTCGGCCACCAGACTTCCCAGAAAGTCGCTGCTGATGTTTCCGAAACGCGAGCATCGTGGCGGCGGCCACGTACCGTTTGCGGTTTCCGGAGGGACTAAACCAGTCCGATCGTCTCCGTTTTCGCCAGGATGAGATGATCGCAGGGTGAGCAGCGGGAACGACGCCGGCCTGCGCCTCTTCGGTCAGCTCTTCGAGAATGACCCTGCGCTCCTGGGCCAAGCTCCTCAAGGTGAGTATAAAAAGCAAGGTGCACAACAGAGGAATGAGTGCGAGCGCCGCCATTTGGGAGAAGCCCCCACCCACTCTGAAGACGAGCGCCCCGTTGAAGAGCGCATGGATGGCCATTGCTCCCAGCAACCCGGCCACCATAGCCCGAAGAATCGTCCCGCTACCGCGGTGTCGAGCCCAACCCAGGGCCGCTCCGAGCAGTGCCGAGGCCGAGCTGTGCATGAGCGCAGTGAACAGGCCCCTGATCCACACCAACTGCCACCATAGCGTCTCACCGCCCTCGTTGTAGGCCTGAAGGAAGTAGAGAAAATTCTCAGTGGCGGCGAAGCCCAGCCCGGTCGCGGCGCCGTAAAGCAGCCCGTCGGTCATGTTATCGAAGGACATCGAGGCCAGCAGAAGGACGAGGATCAGTCCTTTGGCGGGTTCCTCAGTCACCGGCGCCACGAAACTGGCGGCAATCTGGTGCGAGGTGATGTCCAATGCGCTGATCAACACCTGAGAAGCGATGATTCCACCCAAAATAGCGAGCGTTCCCCCGTATATGAACGTGAGGATCAAGAGCCAGGCAGGCTCCCGCTCGTATCGGTCGAGCCACCAAAAGAAGCTGATGTAGCAGACGATCGGAGCGATCGCAGCCAGGGCTGAGAACAATATCAGACTTTCACTCATTGGGGCTCTCGCCAATACGCAGGGTCACATCCTACCCGAACCGGTCTGAGCCGACGAGTAGGAGTGGGAATCCAATGTTGTTTCAGGCGTCAAGCGCCTCCCCCCTTCGGAGGTTGTTGAAAAGGGATCGTGGGGATCGACGTATCGTTACGTCGACCCTGGCCACCTTCGAGTCGGAAGGCTCACATGAGCACAAACTCCTCTGCCGACGAGGGGTGAACAGCGACGGTTGCGTCGAAATCGGCTTTGGTCGCTCCCATCTTGAGCGCAACGCCGAAGCCTTGAATGATTTCTGGTGCGTCATCTCCAATCATGTGGCAACCGAGCACTCGATCGGATTCCCCATCAACTAGGAGTTTCATCAATGTTGTCGGTTTTTGGTCAGACTCCAGGGGGGTGTAGAGCATCGGCCTGAAGCGGGAGCGGTGCACCTGTACTCGATCTCCATATTGCTGCCGAGCCTCCAGCTCAGTCAGTCCGACCGTGCCGATTGGCGGCATCGAGAAAACCGCGGTCGGGATGTTGTCGTAGGAGACGGGTGCCCGCTTCTGGGCGAAGACGCGGTCCGCCACGTTCCGCCCCATTTTGATCGCCACGGGTGTCAAATTGGCGCGGTTGATTACGTCGCCGACGGCGTAGATATGCGGCACGGAGGTTACGTGATCCTCATCGACGATTATCTCGCTTCGCGACCCGATCTTGATTCCAATTTCGTCGAGTCCGAGTTTTTGGGTGTTGGGTCGGCGCCCGATCGCGTAACAAACCGTCATAGAGCCCGACTCCCGATGCTCACCATGCTCATCGGCAAACTCGATGGTGAGATCGTCCCCGCTGCCGGTAATCCGCTCGACCACTGCGCCCAGGTGCAACTCGACACCTTGTTTGGTCAACGCAGCGGCCAACTCGTCCGAGAGATCATTGTCGAACGTGCGCAACAACCTCGAACGCACCAACATCGATACCCGTGACCCGAGAGCTGCGAAGATACTGGCAAACTCGACGGCGATATAGCCGCCACCGACGATGACCAGATGTTCTGGAAGCTGCTTCAGCTTCCAGATGCCATCCGAGGTGATGCAGTGTTGTGAGCCAGCGATCGGCGGCGTCATCGGATGCCCACCGGTTGCGATCATGATGTGCTCGGCGCGATAGGTTGTTCCGGCCACCTCCACTTCGTGGGGTCCGACGAGGCGACCTCGACCTATAAGCAGGTCGACGCCGGCGTTTTTCAACCACTTCTGGTGAAGCACCTCGAGCCGCGCAACCTCGTTGTCTCGCATCGCGACCAGGTGCTCCCAACTGTGCTCGCGATTCACGTGAGCCCAACCATATCCCTCGGCCAACTGCGATTGCTTGCCGAGGGCGGCGCCGTAGTACATCAACTTCTTTGGCACGCAGCCGCGGATAACGCATGTCCCACCGACCCGGGAATCCTCGACTATTGCGACCTTTGCGCCATGCGCAGCAGCCCGTTTTGCGCTGGCCAAGCCACCGCTTCCGGCGCCGAGCACGATAAAGTCATAATTCAAGCTACTCATCTTAGTCCCCTGCTATCGTTCTGGGGAGTGTACGCGTCTGAACCCAAACAAGTCACCTGTTGGGACCGCAGAATGTGGCCAGATCCTTGACCGTGGAATGGCGTTCCTGTCTCATCGGTTCCATGCGTACCTTCCGAATCCTGGAGCGAACATGGCTCGAGTCATCTTGTCGGTTGCTTTTTTCACCATTTTTGTGCCCGCCGCCTCGGCTCAGGAGCCAACCTCGGCGCCCACCGAGGTCGAGCAACCAACTTCAGAACCGAGTGTCGAGACCCGCGAGGCTGACGCCTGTCTTCCGGTCGTTGCAGCTGACTGTGGCTGTGTCTACAGCTGTGGCCAGGGATGGCTGGTGGGCGAGAGTACCTATTTGGTGAGGCATTCCTTCTGGCGAGAGCATGCCCTCACCGCCCGAATCGACGAGTGGTGTGTCGATGGCGAATGTACCCGGGCCTTCTATGGGGAGATTGTCTGCGACGGGATCTGCGATCCCAGACCCGCCGACCCGACGTGTCACTTCGAAGAGATCGAGGGGGTCCGGGTGTGCGTGGGCTCTCCGGTCACCGAATAGCTGGGCCGGCCTTCAGGCAGGTCGAACGGAAGCGGCTGGATACCACTCCTGGACGCCGTTAGAGAAACTGCACAAAAACTGACCTTGAGCTGTTTGCACGACCGTCCCGGGATAGGCGTTCCCGTCTGATGCGGTGACCATAACCGAGCTACCGGGGCCGAGAGGCGCTTGGGCTGGCGGTGGCGCGAAGCCTTGGGGAGGCGGACCGGCTGCCATCGGTTGGCCTGGCTGCATTGGCTGACCCGGCTGCATTGGCTGACCCGGATGCATTGGTTGTCCGCCGGCTAGTGCGTTGGCGAGCTCCTGCTCCATCGCCTTCACCTTGCTGCTAACCGAACTCCAGACAATTAGAATCAAGATCAATCCAGGGAGGATACCGGCTAGGAACGACAGGTTAATGAACAGTTGAATGCCCATATTGGGCATGCCCCACGCTGTTTTTATTTTGCCAGGACCCTTTGGGACGGCGATCAACCCCGTCACGGACCCAGCCCCGATGATCACAGAAGGCCCCCGAGTCGTGAGTGTGTAGTGGGGCATGACCGTTTGAAGCCACTGCTGAAGCTGGAGTTTGTCGGTGATCGGGAGATTGTGTTCGTGGAGTTTTCCCATTAGTCCTCTTTCGCGAGTCCCCTACCTACCCCACATCTATCTACCCGGGGTCTACTGAGGTCAAGTTCGTCGACTGAGCGCTTCGCTGGGTCGAGGCCAGGCTGGTGAGAGATTGCACGGAAGAACACACAAGCATGGAACCTACGGAACCCCTGGGGTTCGGCACCCCAGGCAACTCGCCTGCGCCCCTGCAGGGCTGAACACCACAACGACGACCACTATCAGCTCCAGGCCTTGATCTTGCCCATGACGGCTTACCTAAAAATGTCGTCCAGATTGATCGGTGTCATGCGCGTCCGATCAATACCCACTCGGTAGGGCACGATAGCCAGATCCTCTTCGAGGACTTCTTCAGGCGGTTCGGCCGCATATTCGATGGGAGAAGGCGCTTCCGAAGCCAGTTGATCGGCGAAGCTGAGCGCGTTTGGGTGCACCACGGCGATTTGAAGGTTGGTGGGATCAACGTGCCGGGAGATTGCCTCGTTTACGTCCTCGACCGTGAGCTGTGACCACTGGGTCTGCAACATGTCGAGCCAAGCCGCCTCGTGGCCGTAGAAGGCGTCGTCAACCGCAAATCCTAACTGACGGGATTCGGTTTGAAGAAAGAGAGCGTAGTAGCCCTGCACGTAGGGGAGAATTCGGTCGAAGTCTTCCTGCGACAACCCATTCTCGACGAATTCCCGCAGTTCTTTGACTGCCATACGGATGGCAAAGTGGGCCTGATCGACGTTCACCGGTCGAATCCAAATCGAGAAATACTGCTGCCGGCGGGCGCTATTGGGAGCGGGCATGGCTGACCAGCCGTCTTGGTCAAAGTGTTCGATGTAGGCGTAGTCGCCATAATTGAGCCCCCGCTCACCGCGCATTTCGTTCATCAACCGCCCGGTGAAGGTTCGGTGTTGTCCGAAATAAGCGAGTGCAAACACAAGCGCAGGATAGTCTGGATCGCCTCGCACGATGTCGACCGGCATGCCCATCGAGACTGCCACCGCGCCCACATCTGGCTTTTCGACGAGCCATACTCGCGGCCCGTCCAACTCGGGCTCAGGGAGTATTCTGCGACCCGCACACTCAGTGAAAGAAAGCGAGTCGACGTCAGCTCGAACCTGGGCAGCGAACCCATCTGGGTACCCGCCTTGGACCCCAATGGTGGCTCGTCCTCCACAAAACACCCGCTGACGCTGGGCGAGCACGTCGTCTAGAGTCATCACTTCGAGGGCACTCACCGTGCCTGAGGCGGGATGGCCGTAGGGGTGGCCCTGGTAAATCATCGCCTGAAGGGTCTCTTTGCCCAGCTCCTCGTCGTTGTTGCCCCGCAGTTCCAACTGGACCGAGTTCTGTGCTCGAGTACGCAGGCGGTCGAAGTCGACCTGGCCAAGACGCGGCTCGAGAAGCACCGACCGGAAGATAGCGTAGAAGTCGTCGAGGTGATCGCGGTGAACTCGTCCCACGAATACCGTCTGGTCGCGTGAGGTTTGGGCGCCGACATTCGCAGCCATGGGGAAGAGACGTTCGGTGATCTGGGCGTAGCTCAAATCACCCGCCCCACCTTCGACCATGAGATCGGCCGCCAGGGCGGTAGCGCCCTCTTGACCCGGCAAGTCCTCGGCCGACCCAGCGTCGAAAACGACTCTGATCGTCACCATTGCCGAACCGGTCTGCCTGGCGATCAGCTGGGATTCGCCCAAGGGCTCGCGTTCGATTTCAACGGTTGGAGCTGTTTCGGTGACTGTCTGGGCACCAGAACAGGCCGCCAGAACCATAGCCAAGAGGCTGAGACTGAAGAGCAGTTTGGTACTTTTCATTGTTCCTCTCCTTCAGCTGCAAGGCTGTCACAGGTGGGCCGATCGGGGACCTCCTCCCCTTCGGCAGCTTGAGCCACCGTCACGACAAACTGCAGATCGGATCTGAGGTGGACTGCTGCGACCTCGGCGACCTCGGTAGGGGTCAACTCAGCCAAGGCATCGAGGTATTCGGCGAGGGCAGATACGTCCCCACCCACAGCGATGAAGCCGGCCAGTGTGCTCGCGAGCCGACCCGGCGTCTCGAGACGCGCCAAAAAAGCGTAGCGAATGTGCGATTGTACTGCAGCAATTCGCTCAGTATCGAGCTCACCCGACGCGATACGATCGAGTTCGGCCTGAATGGCCGCAAGCACTGGATCAAAACCGGTGGGCGCTGAAAACCCGTCGCTGGGGCTTAGCACAGCAGTTGCGATGAAGAGGCCGGGGTCTACGCTGAAATCGTTCGACCACGACGACAACCGAGTCAGGAGTTGCTGCTCGACGACAAGTTGCTGGTACAAGGCGCTCGATTCGTCAAACGCCAGGGCGCGAACCACCTCGAGGGCCGCTGCTCGGCGAATGGCGGTTGCGCGTGCTTCGGGATCGGCTGAATCGCCAGCGAATGCCGGGACTCGATAGCCCAGAACCAGGCGAGGCGGTGTTGTGCCTGCCCACGCGATGTGGGAGCGACTGCCAGACGTCACTTCGGGTTCGGCCGGTATCTCATTGTCATAGCGAACGCCTTCCCAGCCCCCATAATGCGTCTCGACCATGCCCAGTAGGTTATCGCGATCGACGTCGCCGATAGCGATTACGGTCGTGTTATCGGGCGTGTAATAGCGCTCGAAGAACAGGTGCGAATAGTCGAGCATCTCGGGCATTGCACACACATCGCGCAGATAGCCCATCGTGGTATGACCATAGGTATGCTCTTGAAACGCCATTTCGTTGATGCGTTCCCACATGGCCGAGCCCGGACTCGACGAATCGGTGTTGTACTCACCGAGTACAGCGCCGGTCTCTGTGCGAAACCCCTCTTCGTCGTATGACAAGCGCTGAAAGCGATCGGCCTCGACTTCGACCAGCCGCGGCAACACCGCAGACGGTGCTGTGATCGTGTAACAGGTGTAGTCACTCGTGGTGTAAGCGTTGGTGTCTGCCCCGAATGATTCGAGTACGCGCTCGTATTGGTCACCCGGCAGATTCTCTGTGCCGCGAAACATCATGTGCTCGAAGAGGTGAGCGAAGCCACTGCGACCGGGCTCGACTTCGTCTCGCGATCCGACTGTAACGAGTGTGTAGTAGGCAACAATACCGGGAGTGTTCCAGGGCACCGTCACCAGCGTGAGGCCGTTATCCAATCGATCGACCGCTGGCGGACTATCGAAAATTGGATGGGCACGCTCATCTTGAGCGGAAGCGCTCGCTGCCAACAACATGGCAACGACGAAAGAAACTGTGGTTTTCATATTCTCCTCGCCGACCTGAATTCGCGGCGCACTTTGGCCCGAGTCAGTCGTCGCGTCCAGCCTTCAGTTCAGATTACTTCGGAAAGACGCCGCTTCGATGTGCAACCCCGCGACGAAAAGGACGGTTTGTGCCATTCTGGCTGCCATGAGGATCGAAAAGACAATTCAATTGCTACTATGGTTGGCTCTGTTTCTGGCGCTCACGTCATGTTCGGACGACACTGCCTCATCATCTGATTCCGGGTCGACGGACGTCTCGCCAGACTTGCCCGGTACCGATGACGCCACTCCAGATCAGTCCGAAGACAGCAACACAGATCCACCTTCAACGGTTGTTCGGGACCCAGCACCCGAGTCAGATGGCATCTACGGCTTCGCAAACGGCTGCTTTACGGTGGAGGGCTTCGATGGCCGCGTCGAGCCCACTTTCATCGAGCGCGCCGATGGTGGCGCTGCATTTGCTTTCACTGCCGACACAGCCACCGGCGCTGAACGGTTTCATATGCGGGCGTCCGATTTGGGAACCTACCTACTCTACGACACAGACCGGCACTATTTTGTGGCGGTGGCTGCCGAGGACGACGACAGGGAGTGGCACTTTGAGCGCGCAGAGACCCTACAATCCGACATTCAGCTCCTGGACAACAGTTTCCGTTCACCCGCGGAGTGGACCGTGCAGGTTTCGACTTTGGATTCGGAACGCTTCCAGCTTCAACACTACCAAACGGGCTACTATCTCACCCTCGATGGACTGACCGACGTTGAGGACGAGGCGGCGGTCATCACCTTTTTTGAGGCTGAGGGATGCGCACAGTTTCCCGAACTGACAATAGACGCCACAGGAGCGGTCGAGCCGAGGCAATGGGAGGACGGCGATGTTTACGGCATCGCCGAGATGCACTCCCATATCATGACGAACTACGGGTTCGGCGGCGGTGGTATGTTCCATGGCCACGCGTTTCACCGACTCGGTGTCGAGCATGCCCTCGGCAGCTGCGAAGCCTATCACGGTGTTGACGGCAAAAAGGACTTGATCGGGCTCTTTTATGATGGGGGGATTGGCCTGGATGTAGACGTGCTGCTGCCGATCTTGGCCAATGGTCAGACCGAAGATTTTAATCACCACACCGACGGGTATCCGGAGTTTACCGATTGGCCAAACGGCTGGAATAGCTCTACCCACACCACACTGTACTATCGATGGATTGAACGCGCCTACCTCGGGGGGCTGCGCCTCGTTGTCCAACTCGCGACCGGAAACTCAGTGTTGTGCGATTTTGTCACCGGTCTGGGTTCTCAAACTACACGTTACTCGTGCAACGACATGGTGAGCGTGCTTCGAACCATCGAAGAAGTGCGCAATCTCGAGCGCTACATCGACGCGCAAGCCGGCGGTCCAGGCTTGGGCTGGTTCCGCGTCGTCGAGACACCAGCTCAAGCCCGAGAGGTGATCAACCAGGGGAACTTGGCGGTTGTTCTCGGTATCGAGATCTCGAACCTATTCGACTGCTTCTTGACGCCCCCCGACGGTTTCGAGGCATGTGACGAAGACACCGTTCGGGCTGAGCTCGACCAGTACTACGACCTCGGCGTTCGTGTCATCTTTCCCGTTCACAAGTTCGACAACGCCTTCGCCGCCGGCGATGGGGGCAGCAACGTGATCGAGCTGGGTAACTTCGTCAACAGTGGGCACTACACAAACCTGGTGGACGATTGCCCATACGGGGCAGCAGGATTCGATTCGGGCGATGTCACTTTCGGCGGCCTGAACAGACCGCGAGAGGTCTACGACTCGCCCGCGCCCGTCGATATGAGCAGCTTTCCAACCGACCCGCTGTTCACCCTATTGCCGTTCCTGAACGACTTTCAGTCGGATCCGCTTCGAGGTAACTACTGCCAAAACGCTGGAATGACCGAGTTGGGTGAGACCCTGGTCAACGAAATGATGGCGCGAGGCATGCTGGTTGACCTGGCTCATCTGCCCCAGCGCGGCGTGGAGCGGGCGCTCGAAATGCACCGCGAAAACGATTATCCGGCTACCTCGACTCACGGCCAAACCTACGGCGGCGAACTGTATGAGATCGGCGGAATGACCGGAAGAGGGTTTCACGGTTGTGCCAATCTCGATCAGACCGGCAGTATCGGCCAGCGATACATCTCGGAGACCCAGCGTCGGATCGAGGCCGGGATCTTTCCAGGAGGCGGCTTCGCCTTCGACTTCAACGGTTTCGCCGGCTCTCGCCGGCCCAGGTTTGGTGAGAACAGCCACTGCTCGCAGCCACAGTCCAATCCCGTGACCTACCCCTTCAGTTCACACAACGGCGACATCGAGTTCCAGGAACCTCAGCTCGGCAATCGAACCGTCGACTTCAACACAGAAGGTATGCTCCACATCGGCCTGCTGCCCGAGCTCATTGAAGACGCCCGTCGAGACGGAATGACCGACGAGGATCTCGAGCCGCTATTCCGCTCAGCTGAGGGCTGGATTCGCATGTGGGAGCAGGCCGAATCTCGAGCCGCCGAGCTTGGCTCCGAGTAGATCCTTAGACATCTGATCTCCTAAACCGGCTCCATCAAGCCATTCGCCTCAACCGATTGGACCACGCTGACAGGTTCGTCCAGGAGATTTCAGGTCGTTTCAGTACGCCACTTCGATTCCCAGATGTAGCGTCGTGAACTCGCAGGTTCGCGTTGACAGCCTAGCCCGGTTGTCCCGTACCAACGGAGGAGTACATGGCCAGACCGAGAAATGCACTGGGAGTTCGCAATGGCGTCCATTGAGAGAGTCGTCTCTCCCAGGCGCCAAAGAAACGCGTTTCAGGACCAACTGCCGGTGAGATTCGGCAACTACATTCTCGAAGCGCGCATAGCCCAAGGTGGTATGGCCGAGGTCTATCGGGCATTCGTGATCGACAGGAGGGGTCGGCTCCCCGATCGGGTCGCGATCAAGTGCGTGCGACCCGAAATGATGGACGATGCTGACGCCATCCGCATGATGATCGACGAAGCGAGAATCGCCGGCTCACTCATCCACGACAACATCACCCGCATTTATGACTATGGAAGGGTAGGAGAGACGTTCTTTATCGTGCTGGAGTATGTCGCCGGCATCGATCTCGCCAACATCATCCACCGCCTGCGAGGTGAGAACCGCCTGCTCCCAACTGCGCATGTCTTGCACATCGGCCGCCTTGTGGCGCGAGCCCTTCACTCAGTGCATTCAAAGCGAGATGACCGTGGGCTACCCATGAAAATCGTACACCGCGACGTGTCCCCACAGAACGTAATGGTTGGATTCGACGGTTCGGTCAAACTGATCGACTTCGGTGTTGCAACCGCCCGCCGGCGTCTTACTTGTACTGCGGTGGGTTTTCTCAAGGGCAAGCTGGCCTATATGTCTCCCGAGCCCGCCAATGGCGCGCCTGTCGACAGTCGGTCAGATATCTATTCGCTCGGTGTGACCCTATTCATCGCCCTGACCGGCCTACATCCCTACCGCGGTATGACCGATAGCGAGCTCTATCAGAAGATCCTGGAGGACGAGATGCCGCGGGTGCGCCAGCACAACTATCGAGTCCCAGCCTGCATCGATCAGATTGTAGCCCGATGCCTCGCCCGCGATCCGAAGAAGCGCTTCAGGACCGCACGCCAACTGGAACTCGCCCTGGCAGCAGTGTTGGGCGATCTTCGCGTCATCTATCGTCCACACAGCCTGATCAGCTACATGAGCGCCGCATTCGCGGATTCGCCAAGGCGTGAAAACGCTGACGGCTTTGAAGTGGGAGAGGTCGACACGCCTACGCCGACTTACATATTCCAGGCCATCGCAGAACCTGAAAACACGCCGCTGTCCACTCCCCAGCCTGGGCAGGTCGAGGCTGTCGAGAGCGATCGCAAACAGGGGTACCTCACCGGCCCCTATTCGCTCGAGAGTAGGCGTCTGAGGCGGATGACCCTCGCGGCACTACTGCTTTCCATCTGCCTCTCCTGCACGCTGCTACTCCTTCTCATCGCACGCACCTGACCCCCGTCCATCTCTTCGTGCCTCATAGACCACAGGACGTCTGATTACGGGCCTTCGGAGATGGAACGGGTGCGCGTCGAGGCGATCAGACTTGACCTTGCGATTTGACTTTTGCGATTCCACAGGAAGAACAGCTGGTCCATGTCCAAGTCTCTCGACGAGAACCGCGCAGTCGTGGTTTACCTCCCGGCAACACAGGAGACGCTATGAGAAGACCCCGATCGATCCACAATTGGCAGCCCATTTTGGCGACCATCCTCGCGTTCTTAACCGCAGCCTGCGGGGCATCAGCCCCGGTGCTGGATCCGGACCCAGTCCCACCTCAGGAGCTCCGAACGAGCGCCGATGAGGAAACTCTGCTGCAGATCGCCCGCGCCCGAGACGCACGAAGAGACGCGGAACTTCTGCACGGATTCGCCGTCCACCCTTCCCCCGAGGTCCGTAGGCACGCCTTGCGGGCTGCTTCGCTGGTAGGCAATCCAACTTCGTTGCCGGTCCTCCTCAATGCCCTCAACGACGATGATTTCGAGGTGCGAGCAACCGCCGCATTCGGGTTATCCCAGCTGTGGGCATGGAATCTGTCTGAAGCAGAGCGGGAAGCCGCGATAGCCCAGGTCGAGCCCACGCTGATGACAGCGCTTGGTGAGGCCTTGGTGATCAGCACTCTCAGTGACGGTATGGATTCGAGCGCATTCTATTGCGCGTCTCTGATACGAGCGCTCGCCGAGATCGGAACCGAGGCCAGCGAGGACCTGTTGTGGGGGGTCGTGGAGTCTACGGCCAACTTCCGCGATCAGGCCACGATCGCCCTGGCCCTGCGTGGAAAACGTGGGATGACACCACCGCTGGAATCAAACCGCGTTTCGTTAGCCGTGAGCTCGATCGGCGAGACACCGACCTGGCAACTGGCCTACCTGATTGCGCGCGCCGGCGTGGCCGAGGCAGCAGCTGGAACCGTTGCAACGCTCCTGATTGATTGGGCTGCGGGTGCTGAGCCGGGTTCAGACCTGCGGGCCTGGTCTCTGCGCGCCATGGGCCATACGCCAACGGCCGAAACGCTCACCGCACTGGCTGAAGCGTTCACGGGGAGCAGCGACAGCAACGTGCATGCTCTCGCCCGCGACCGCATCAACGTGATTCGGGCGGCAGCACAAATGGAAGCCGAAGGAGTGGACCTCCTGATCGGCGCTCTCGATGTAGAAGATGTGATGGTCGCCGCCGAGGCCGCCCGGATTTTGGGTAGCACCGGGGGGGAGGCTGCTTGGACAGCGCTGGTCGGTTGGTTGGAGGGCGGTGATGGCGGATCGGCATCGCTTGCAGCCGCTCGGCTTCACGGGCTCGCGGCCTTTATGGGCACCGAAGACGAGCCCGGGCCGCACAGCGATGAGGCAGTGCACATCGCAAGCAACTTTCTCGACGATACGGACCCAGAGGTCAGGTCTGCCGCTTATCAGGTGCTCGGGCTCGACTGGTCGGTGGAAACCGCCGAGCTGCTCACTGCGCGGATCGGGATCGAGAGCGACGAGGGGGCTCGACTGGCTCTGGTTTCGATGATTGCAGGCAGAAGCGAACCGATTGTCGAACCATACCTTCTCGAGTGGCTCGACGGTGACGATCCCATACTCGGTGCGATCGCCGCGGACGGCCTCGGAAGTCGACCGAGTGAGGCCACCGCTGAACGACTGATCAACGCGCTGGGCAGCTTTCCCGGTCCCGCGGATTGGGAGCGACGAGCCGAAATCGTAAACGCGCTAGCTAAACACGAGACGCTCCCGAACACGCAACTTGAGGTCGCCTTGCAGGACGACAACCCGCACGTTCGGCTGGCCGCGTTTACGGCGTTGCGCGATCGAGGCGCCGCCAGCGCTCAAGGCATCGCTCCAGTGGCTCAGCCGGCCGATGAAATCTCGGATGCCAGATACCATTCGAACGAGCTGAGAGCGGTGACGATTCGGACCAACCGGGGCGATATCATCGTCTATCTCTTTCCCCAGCTCGCGCCTGCTGCGGTGTACAATTTTGTCACGTTGGCCGAATCAGGATTCTACGACGGACTCACCTTTCATCGGGTGGTAGCTGATTTCGTTATTCAGGGTGGCGATCCGCTGGGCACCGGTTGGGGCGGCCCTCCTTGGACACTTCCCGACGAGTTCAACATGCTTCCATACATTCGCGGGACCCTAGGCATGGCGCGGTCGAACAAGGATACCGCCGGTTCTCAGTGGTTCATCACGCACTCCCCCCAGCCTCACCTCGAGGGCCACTACACGATTTTTGGGCAGATGGTGGAAGGTGAGGAGGTACTCGACGCCATTCGCCAAGGGGATATCATCGAGACGATCACCATCGGTCCCTAGCACAATGCGAGGGGCGGGCAGGCACGGCCCAAGGAGTTGCTCCGTCTGCCCTTTTCTCATAGCCCGCAAATCAGTAGTCTGCTCCCATGAAAGCCCGCGTCGACCCACAGGCCAGTTCCGGTGTCTCGCGTGTGTTCGCCCTCGCCCTTCTCGCCTTGCTGGTGGGTTGCGGCGATGACGCCACCCAAAGCGACCGCTCGTCCACACCCGTTGTGGAGCCAGATGCAACAGATTTGTCTCTTTCGTTCGATCGAGTGGATGCCCAAAGTGATCTCGCGAGCGACTCGGCGGACACAACCACAGACGTCGAGCTCGATCGGCCGATCGATGACCAGACTACCGACCAAGCCGACGAAAGCGATGTATTGGAGGACGTTGAGATCGGTGACGAAGTTGCGGACGTCGAACCGGATGAGACCGGCGAAGCTGATTCAGTCGAAGACCTCAACCGGGATACACCCGAGACCACCGATGCTCCAACCGACGGCGATCTCGCAGACACTATAGACACGGCTGACGGCGATTCCGATGTCGCAACAGATATCGATCTCGGGGTGGACTCCGATTCCGAGCGAGCGGACGCCGTCGGCGATCCCGATGCCGACGCATCACCTGCCTGTCCACCGGCGGCCTACGAGACCTACTTCGCCGAACGAAGCGCCGTCGCAGCCGCGACAATTGACGTTCTGGCCGGCGACGACCTGACCCAGTTCTGCGCCTTTCTCGACGAATTGGAAGAGACTGCGGCGATCGCAATCGAGGAACCGATTGCTTCGCAAGACTGCGTTGAACCGACGTCGTGTGGCTACATCTCTCTGACTGAAACCGAACAGCCGGCGATCTACACCGCCAAGTTGGCCCACTCGATTTGGCTCGATCGAAGCGACGTGCTCCCGTGGCACCTCAGCGAGTTTTCAGCGGAGGAGCTGCGCGGTCTGTTCGACAAGCGGGCCTTGCTCACCAATGGTGCTGCTTTCTTCTGGGTGGTCGATCACTCGCCGTCGTACGCCTACGGTTACATGACTGACAATGACCTAATTGGCGACGATATGGAGGCCACCCTCGAAGCAGTCCTCACCGATCTGCGCACCACTGATTCCGATCGCGACTTCATTCACGGACTATCGAGCCATGGTGACCCGACCGACTCGGCATATACGCTCCAAGAGGCACTGGAGACCTTCGTAGACCGAGGCGGACCGGTAAGAATTTCACGAAAGGGGTGCCACAGTATGTCTCGAATCGTTCTGGCGTTGCTTCGCAGCGTCAACATTCCCGGGCTAGAGACACGCAGTGGCGAATGGTTCCTCAGTGGGCACTCCTCGGCAGTCTGGCCGGTCCTCGAGCGGGTCCTGACTCACGGCGACAACCTATACTCAGCGTTGATCAAGGCTGCTGCTGCTTTGGAACTGACGCCTTCGACAGCTATTTTCGAAGCCGACGAGAACATTATCGTGTGCGGCGAGAATCCGCACTGCCTCGCGATGCGTCATGCCTCGTTGGTGGGTATGACGTACCCGAGCTCGTACACCCGTAACCGCTGCTGTCGGCCAGACGACTTCGAGTTGGTCAGTTGCGAAGCCTATATCATCGACAACTACTCTGCCTATCTGACGGGAAGCGAAGTCGAAGGTTTCATCGCAGAGCTCGAAGCAACCTGCGATTAGGCCGGAGGTGAGTCCTCACCTTTCGCGCCAAAAACCGCTGCTGGATCGAGCATGATCGCGGCAAATCGCTTGAGCAGGTTTGCGGCCATGACCCCATCGAATAGTCGGTGATCGAAAACCAGGATGACGGGCAAGACGGGTCGCACTTTCGGCTTCCCGTCTACTGGAATCACCTCATCTTGAATCGCTGACACGGCCCACAGTGAGCCCAGGTGAAGGAGTCGAGATGGGAGCGCAGCCGAGACACCCCGCACGAGAGCGCCTTCGACGTCTTGAAACACCGCGCCGGCGTTCGAAACACAGGTGCTAACCGGCGTCCGCCGGCTGATTTCTTCCGCGATAAACGGGGTCTGTAGGATTCTATCGATGGCCGAAAGGCCCGCTGACACCACCGGATAAGGCGCCCACTCAGCAAATTTGGTGAACAGGCGCACCGCTGGGTGTTTGGGTCGTCTGGACCGCTCAGCCACCACGGAATCGCCGCAGGCCGAGGCGAGGCCGCGCAGAGAGAGGCAGTCGACTTCTTCGACGTGTGCCAGACCGAGATCGTCCTCACCACCGCCCTTGGCTTCTATATGGACGGGCATGATCATGTTGACGTGCTCGAAGTGTTGGATTCGGTTTCTGACGATCCGCGCGTTGGCGGGTGGGTTTTCCTTTAGAACCCGGCCGACTGTGGCGGCTACCAAGTGGTGGAGCGTCACCCCGGGCAGCGACTCCAGGTACTTCTTGGCGTTGGCGAAATCGACTACCCCGGTGACCGCGATGTACGGGTTACTTGGATTCCGGTAGAGCCACATCAGCGTCTTTCGAACGATGGTCTGTCTTTTCGAGCCCACGAGTACTCCGCGCTGTGGTCGGGCTTCGCCCGGATCGCCCATATAACCGCTGTGGAGTATTCCTGGCCAGAGTGGGGCGCCGGAAAATCCAGCAGCGATAAGAAACATGGGTGGGGTAGGCCGAAGCCGGAGGAGGGCTGTGATCAAGCCCTAGAACCAGATCACGTTGTATTTCTCGTACATATTCCAGCGCGTACTCAGGAAGTCTGGGGAATGTACAAAGAACTGAACCTCCTCGTAGTTTCGGTCGAAGGGGAAGCTATAAGTCAGCGCTGAGGAACTCGAGCAGAGCCCACTCTGACGCTCTTGCCAGACTGTGGATCGGCCAGCCGGGCGTGCCCACCATTCGCAACGAAGGTACGGGTTTTCGGCCAGCAGCGTATTCAAGTACCAGGACCTTGCGACTGACAACGACACCTGTTGCCCTTGGTAGGCCCACACACTCGACGGAGAGCGCCATAGGGAAAATCCGGTACGTCGGCCATTGAACAGGCAGTACCCTGGCTGACTGGCACTCGGCTCATCAGGCCAGCCGTCGTAACTGACTGATTCTGATTCCCGACCGATGCGATCGGTATCGGGCAGACAGTATCGAAATTCGTTGAGCTCCCACCCATCTCGATAGTCTCCGATGTTTGGGGAGTGGTTGGATCGAGCCTGAAACCGCTCGGGCTGTTGGATCCCATTGCCGAAGCCCGTATAGGCATAGAACGACGACCGTTCGATAACAATGTCCGCCAGCCACTGAGCGTAGATGTCCATGCTATCCCAGTGAGCCCAGTCGTTGTAGAACGACGACAGGGTGCGATCGTTGCCATTGGCAATCCTCACGATCCCATTGTCGAAGCCCATGACGACCGCCCAGTGCATCGAGCGCCGTCCGGTGGCGTACAGAGCGACAACTGGATGCCCTTGAGCCACGTGGTTGAGCATTACCTTGAAGCCGTTCCTGTCACCGCGCATGTACTGGAAACCGGGGTAGCTCGAGATGACTCCGCGGTCATATAGCTCCCTACGATAGTCGGTCAGAAAGTCGAACAATTCCTCGTCGTCGGTGTAGTTGATGGCTTGGAGGGTGTCGATCCGACCAGCGATGTATGCCGATCGATCGTTCAGTGTATTGAGATGGGTACCTGAGCCGTTTACGATCGGCATCCCCCACCACTCGAACAGGTTGATCGCTGCAACGACACCGCAACCTGCTTTGCGAAGCTCGGTGTTTTGGATGTGTGCTTGGCGAAAATCGGGAAACACGCCGTAAACGGCGTCGTCAAGATAGCGGTTGTTCAAGAAGAAGGCGCCGTAGGGATCTGGGCTACTGGTTCGGTAGCCGATAGTTCGGTAGCCACCTACGACTCGCACCGATTCGCTGAGGCACGAGACACCGCTGCAGTAGTTGCTGCGGAGTCCCCAACCGGCATTGAAGAGGTGGGTTTGCGGGATGAAAGCCCCCTCGTTTTCTGACATCAACCCCTCGTCTTCGACAGAGACTCCGATCGACGGCCCTTCGACCAATGCCCTAATCTGTGGCTCCGCAGTGAGGGGTTCCTCTCCATGTCGGTTGAGAAAGGCTTCCAGGGTAAGGGGCGCACCTTCGATTGCACCGAATTCATCCGTATAGGCGCTCGACCAGAAGGCGTAGCTTTCGTCGGTGAGACAGTCGATCAGGTCACGGATTCGCATACCTTCCGGAACCGTATCGGTCTCGCTAAGAAACCCGCACTCCGCTCGAAAGAGAACCGGTAGTTCAAAACCCTCTTCGAGTATGACCGCCTCCATCTCGTCGCCATCGATCGCGGTGAGCGACGTAGGTCCCTGTTGGACGTTTGTTTCTGAATCGAACCGGTTTTCGACTCCGACATCCAGTGTCTCATTGCACCCCACCTGGACTAGCACCACGACGCCGACCAACCCCATGCGGACTGACGACCATCCACTCGATCTCCTGTTCCTCATCACCTCTCCTGAAGTTGCGCCGCCCCCAAATGCTGCGCGACTCATGGGATGAGCGCGGCTGCCGGCCGCTCTCGTGCGAAAAAGTAGGTCTGGCGACAAGGGGTCGCAACCGGTCTAAGTTGGTAGAATTGTGGAGAAATAGTGGAAAACAAGTGGCAAAATACTACGATCTCGAGAACCCTCCGCTTTTGATGGGATTCAGCGAACTCTCGATGGGGGGGGATGGTCTCCCGGCGACGAGCCGAAGGCGGAGGGGGCCAGGTGTACCCGAGGCTTGTTTTTATGCCTCTCGGCTGGCCCAAAACCTCAGCATTTTCACCCACTTCTCGTTTTCTCACGCAACAATTCGGCAGAACTCCCGATTACTCTGCTGACCGCTGAGGCGATAGACCCGGCGAACTGGAGGATGGGAATGAGTGAGATACGCACTACCACTGGAGTCACTGGAACTAGAAACGACGCCAGCGTTCCTCGCGTCGCTCGGCTTTTCTGGCCTGCGCCGAGTGGGATAGCAACTTACATTGAGTTTGGCCGCCTGGCCAACCACTGCGTTTGAGGAACAACATCATGGAAAAAGACAAAGCCCAAATGGCTCGCTCTGCCGATGTTGTTGCATCTCGCGATATCCAACCGACCCCACTCCTACAGCTGAAACAGTCGCTCGCACAGATGACCTATGAGGAGCAGGTTGCGGCGATTCAGCCCGAAATGCCGATTCAGTTCAACGTTGCGGCTCTGACTGATCCCGAGACACGCCACCCTACTGGAGCGGTCAAGTCTGGGAAACCCGAGTCCGGTTTGGTCCAACGACAAGAGGACACTGAGGCCTCCGAACCATGCGACCTCGTTCTCGACGACGGCACCTGTGCCGTTTCGATTGCGGGAGTGCCCGCCTGGCAGGCTGGGTCCGATGACGAGACTAATGAGCAACTGATGGTTCGACTCGAAGAGGCTCACTCAGCGCTCACGGAATGGTCTGACCAGTATGGGTCAGCGGCCACACAGGCCCTCAACCGAGACCTTGAGAGTGGATTGATCGCGCTCGCTACTGGATGCGAGAACGTCTTTTCGGCGACCGCAGATTGGATTACCGCCGCCGGCAGGGAGAATCTGTCACGTTTTGCGAGCGATGCGCGAGACATGATCAGTGAGGTTGGGCTGGGGATGACTGTGGACGTAGTGCTCGATGTGATGGACAACATCAACCTGTTTTGGTCGGCGATCGCGAATGTCGCAGAAGTTGCGATCGAGGAGCACGCGGTTAGGGGCGATATCGCTGACGCGGGTGAAGGTCACGATATGCTTACGGCTGCCTTCCTACAAATCAGCAACGAGACATTGAGGTCAGCCGTCATGGAGGCGGCGACCTGGGCCAGCAATATCGGAGGCGGCATCGCCATTATGCGAGGCTCGACGATGGACTTCGTGTTCGGCGACACCGTCGTCCGAAGTGAAGCAGGGCGATATGAGGCGAGAATCGACCGCCTCGTTGCCGAGGGATCTGGTCGCGAATGGGTGGCCCAGGAAATCCGAGGATTGATTACCGAAATCGGCCAGCGCAGTATCGAGTTGGGGGCAATCAAGGACTATGTTCTGACCGCGGTTGCTTCGTTATTCCGAGCCGCCACTTCGGCCGAGACAGCCGGGATGGAGGTTCTCAGGGAGTTTCAAAGTCAATTTGCGGACTGGATGACGCAACACCCAGCCGGCCGGGCGGCTTCCGAGCCGGGTTGCGACACACCGGAATCATGTATGAGGGTGTATGGCCCCGACTGATGAAAAATGGTCGGTAGCAGCCGGCCCGCTCCTCTTCGCCCCCGGTATGCGTGATCCTGACGAGCTGTGCAGGCACTATCGAACAGATGACATGGTTTGAGTCTGAGTATGATTCTCTCACAGAAGTTCAAAAAAAAACCTCTCGTTCTGTTGATGGTGATGTGCTGTGGTGGATCTGCGCCGGAGGTCGAGCCAACGACCGTTCCATCGCCAATTCAGGATACTCAAACTAACGACTATGTTCTAATCGAGGCCTGCCAGTTCTATATGGGTAGTCCCGAGTCCGAAGTCGATCGTGCTGCAGATGAAGCGCGCCACCTGGTGACGATTGGATACGACTACTGGCTCAAGAGACACGAAGTAACTCAGCGCGAGTGGCTCGAACTCACAGGTACGAGACCTTCTCTCACAGAATGCATGGACTGCCCTGTCGATAGCGTGGCCTGGCTCGAAGCAGTTGCGTTCGCAAATCTGATGTCAACCCGCGATGGGCTTCAGGAATGCTACGAGCTTTCGAACGTAGTAGGTCAGTTCGGGACAGGCTGCGAAGGTCATGGCGGATGCGAATCCTCTTTTCAGGCTGATGACGTGCTCTTTCTGGGCTTGGACTGTACTGGTTACCGGCTGCCAACAGAAGCCGAGTGGGAGAACGCCGCTCGAGGCGGAACTGACTCGAGGTTGTTCTGCGGGTCCGACGTTTCCTGCTTAGACGAACACGCATGGCACGCCCAGAACTCAGGGGAGCAGAGCCACCCTGTCGGTACCAAGCTCTCGAATCAGTTTGGCTTGCACGACCTGTTTGGCAACGTATGGGAATGGGTCGGCGACTACTATACTCCATTTGATGCAAGTCCAGCTGGGAACCCGGTTGGAGCACCAACCGGGGAGAGGCGAGTGATACGGGGTGGCTCATCTTCGTCGCCACCAGACACTTTGCGTAGCGCGGACCGCGACTATGGATTCTCCGTTGAATACCGGACGCGAAGCACTGGGTTCCGATTGGCCCGCACCGCGTCGGAGTAGCAAAAGAACTGAACACAAGGACTCGCGTTCTTTTGGGCCATTTACTGACTCCGGGATCGAGGTAGCACCCGGGATCGAGGTAGCACCCACCCGGGATCGAGGTAGCACCCGGGATCGAGGTAGCACCCGGGATCGAGGTAGCACCCGATTCGATTCCACCGGATCGAGGTAGCACCCG
>CAZDBH010000002.1:0-70216 GCA_964503485.1 uncultured Bradymonadales bacterium
GACTCCATGCTCGCAAGTGGGAGACCAAATCATTGTGTGGGAGTTTCGACGCTCCGGCAGGTCTGGATCGATAATCGTGAAATCAGCTGGGAAGTTGCAGAAGGCGATCTGGGGTGAGTTGAACACGTCACCATCGGCCAGCTCGATCCACTGGTCCTCCACGGGCAGGTACTCCCAGGCGTCATTTCGATTGCCCAGTGTTTGATCATCGTGACCGCCGAAGAGGATGTAGCTGTCCCGCACCGTATCGTGGATCCAGCGGCCCCAGAATCGGCCTTCTGGAGCGGCCCCCGAGCCAGCGTTCAGCCTGACCCAGCGAGTTGGATTCAGCTCGAGTGCCCAAACGTCGTTGAAGTAGGAGACGTTGCCGGTGAAGGCCGAGTCGTCAGCACCGCCGAAGAGGACCAGTCGGTCACGCTCGTAATCGTAGAGCATCGTGTGAAAGAGGCGGGGGCAAGGATAATCTGCGCCGCACTGCTGGCCGTCGTGTTCGAAAATCCGCTGCCATTCAGCTGTCTCTGGGTCGAATCGCCACACGTCATTGCGAGGCTCGTAAGCCATGGAACTCAAGGATGTGTTTCCTCCAACCATCCAGAGCTGACCGCGGCGCACGTCCCAGGCCATTGCAGCGTTCACGCGCGCAGATGGTTCCATCTCGCCCGACACCTCGACGGGCGACCAGGCCTCATCCTCGGCGTTGAAGCGCCAGAGCGAATCGAAAATCGAGTAGGCGCCAGAGGCGCCGTCTGCCCGGTATCGTCCGCCGAACAGCCAATAGCCTCCGCCTCCGTAGGCCATCATATGGCGTCCTCGAGCCTGTGGTGCGTCGCCCTCGATGAGTCGCCAGGCAGCGCACGGAACGTCGTACAACCAGGTGTCGCCGCTGAACTGGGAGGCCGGAAACCCGCAATTCTCGGGTACCGACATGGAGCCACCAAACAAGAGCATCTGCTCCCGCTCGTAATCGTAGGCGACGGCGTGCTCGCTGAGGCGCTCAGGCTGCGCTTCGCCAAAGGCTGCGCAGCGTTCTTCGGTCGCCTCGCACGCAAGTGCGGGCCAGTACTCGGTTTCTGACAAGACTATGTCCCCTTCGCCCGCGTCATTGGAGCCGTCCGAAATGGAGTCGTCGACGGCATCCGAGCTTGCGGTGTCAGGATCCGACGAATCCGACGAGCCGTCGTCTGAAGAGCACGCTTGAAACAAAGTGGCCGCACAAACAGCCCACAACACGGCAATCAAAATTCGGGTTTTCATTCACGCCTCAGAGTTCTAACTGGGTTATGCCCGTGGCCTTATAGCGAGCAATCCAAGTAGATACCAGCGGATTCCACAGTTGAGGGTCTCCTTGGCGGTTTTGCCTGCCTACGTCCCCCTTCCGCTCACCGACGACTGGTGATAGAGCCAACACAGACACATCAAAGCAGGTGACGAAGCCCATGAGCATTCGCCCGAAAGACGTTCTCGAGTATCACGAGTTCCCAGCTCCTGGTAAGGTTGCGATCAAACCGACCAAACCGATGGTGACGCAACGCGATCTCTCGATCGCCTACTCGCCGGGGGTGGCAATCCCCTGCGAACACATTGCAGAGAAGCAGGGTGACGTCTATCGCTACACGGCCAAGGGCAACCTGGTGGCTGTAGTCAGCAACGGGACCGCAGTACTGGGCTTGGGCAACATCGGGCCCCACGCCGCTAAGCCAGTGATGGAAGGCAAAGGCATCCTGTTCAAGAAATTCGCTGACATCGATGTCTTCGACATCGAGCTCGACGCGCCCGACCCCGACGACGTCATCCGTGCTGTGCAGATGCTAGCCCCCACCTTTGGCGGCATCAACTTGGAGGACATCAAAGCCCCCGAGTGCTTCTACATCGAACGTAAGCTGCGCGAGACGTGCGACATTCCGATCTTTCACGACGACCAGCACGGCACCGCAATCATTACGGCCGCCGCCTTCATCAACGCGATGGACCTGATCGGCAAATCGATGGCAGACGTGAAAATCGTGTTTTCGGGCGCTGGAGCGGCCGCGGTTTCGTGTGCTCGTCTACTGATTCATATGGGCGCTTCGCGCGAAAACCTCATCATGTGCGACTCCCGCGGTGTTATCTATGAAGGCCGCACCGACGGCATGAACCCCTACAAGGCCGAGTTTGCGATCGCCACCGACAACCGGACGCTCGGCGAAGCCATGGTGGGCGCCGACGCCTTCATTGGGGTCTCCGTGGCGAATCTACTGAAACCAGAAATGGTCAAGACGATGGCCGATGACCCGATTGTCTTCGCCATGGCCAACCCCGACCCGGAAATCCGACCCGAAGACGCACACGCAGTTCGACCCGACGTGATCATGGCCACCGGCCGCAGCGACTATCCGAATCAGGTGAACAACGTGCTGGGCTTCCCCTTCATTTTTCGGGGTGCCTTGGACATTCGGGCCACCACCATCAACGAAGAGATGAAAGTGGCGGCAGTTCACGCGCTCGCGGAACTGGCTCGCGAAGATGTCCCAGAAGAGGTCAGGCGCGCATACGGTGGCAAACATTTTCGCTTCGGGCGGGACTACCTCATTCCCAAACCCTTCGACTGGCGTGTCCTGCTTTGGGTGGCACCCGCCGTTGCGAAGGCTGGAATGGACTCCGGCGTTGCCCGGGAACCGCTTCCTGACTTGGATGCCTATCGAAACAGGCTCGCCCAGCTGATCGACCCGTCCTGGCGCTTCATGGAACCCATCTACGATATCGCCTGCCAGGACCCGAAGCGAATCGTCTTCCCCGAGGGCCACCACCGGGCCATCATGAAGGCCGCCGAGTTGTGCGTGGACGAGGGCATTGCTCACCCAATTCTACTGGGCGAGGAGGCACGAATTCGCACCCTTGCCGAGGAGTTTGATATCGATCTCACCGGGGTCGAGGTTCTCGATCCACTCCAAGCGGAGGCGCTTGACGGCTACGTCGACAGCTACCTAGCCCAGCGCCAACGGAAAGGAATCACACCAGACGTCGCGTCCAAGCATATGCGCCGCAGAACCCATTTCGCGACCATGATGGTCGAGAAAGGTGACGCCGATGGCATGGTTTCAGGCTGGAACAAGGCCTATCCCGAGACCATTCGTCCAGCTCTTCAAATCTCAGGGTTGAAGGAAGGGACCACAAAAGCCGTTGGTCTCTACATGGTAATTCAAGGACGTGAGCTGAAGTTCTTTGCCGACACAACCGTCAACATCGATCCGGGTGCCGAGACCCTCGCCGAAATCGCAATCGCGTCGGCTGATTTTGCACAGTCGATGAAGCGAACCCCCCACGTCGCGATGCTCAGCTTCTCGAGCTTCGGAACCACTGACCACCCCGACGTCACCAAGATTCGCGAGGCGACAGAGCTCGTGAAGGAACGACGCCCAGATATCCAGGTTGACGGAGAAATGCAGGTCGATGTGGCGCTCGACAGCCAGCTCAGGGATCGGATTTTCCCCTTCTCGAGCTTGAAGGGTGAAGCAAATGTGCTGGTGTTTCCAAATCTCGCGTCTGGCAACATCGCCTACAAGCTCATGGGCAAGCTCGGCGATGCCCACTTGATAGGACCAATCCTCTTGGGACTCGACAAGCCGATCAGCGTGCTCGAACGCCACTGCGACGTGAGGACAATCGTCAATATGACGGCTTTGACCACGATTCGTGCCCAGGGTAGATGGTGAAATGAACACTTCTTCTCTACTTGGTCCATTCGCCGATCTCCATCGCCATCTCGACGGTTCCCTTCGTCTACAGACGCTACAGGAACTCGCGGCCCAGCTGTCGATAGAGGTCCCGCAAGAGCTGTGCTTCTTCCAGGGAATGGGCCTCATGGAAGCGTTATCGCGATTTGAGGTGACCCTTTCGGTGCTTCAGACAGCGGATGCGGTGAAGCGGGTCGCCGGAGAGATCTGCGAGGACGCGATTTCAGACAACGTCACGAACCTCGAGATTCGGTTTGCCCCCCAACTCCATAAGGGGGCACCGATCGAGACCATAGTCGACGCCGCACTCGATGGCATCGACGGCCGAGCTGGACTCATTCTGTGCGTGTTGTTCGGCGAGTCGCCCGAGGTCCCAGCGAAGCTGGTCGAGGTGGCCAGCTCCCGTTCAGGGGTAGTGGGGCTCGACTTGGCGGGGGGGCCGAGCGGTTCAGACCGTTGGGCCATGGCCGACTATGCTCAGGCGTTCGATGAGGCGCGGCAGGTGGGCATTGGACGGACCGTGCACGCCGGTGAGGGTCGCCCGCCCGAAGAGATTCGCACCGCTATCGAACTGCTGCATGCTCAGAGAATTGGCCACGGTACGACCATGCTCGATGATATGTCCGTGGTCGACCTGGTCTTGGAGCGCGACGTGACCATCGAGGCGTGTCCCACGTCGAATATGCATGTCGGCGCGATAGCGACGGTTGCCGACCATCCGATTGCCAAGTGGCTCGAGCTCGGCGTCACCGTGTGTGTGTGTCCGGACAATACCCTTCTGTCCGATGTCACATCCAGCCAGGAACACCAGCGGGTCGCCAGGATTCAAGGAATCGAAGCGGAGCAGATGGCGCGCATTATCGAAGCTGGCCATCGGGGCATATTCTCGAGGTAGGGCGGCCAGCTCTTCCACTGAGCGGTTGCCTGTGGCAGCTTGACGGGCATGGACGATTCGCCTCCAACCCTTCTGACGATCGCGGGAACCTCTCCGACGCTGGGTGCCGGTGTTGGAGCCGATGTCCAGGTCTTCAGAGATTTTGGCTACGAGCCCTTGTGGGTTCCGACCGTCCTGCTAGACCAAGACACGAGAACGGTTCGTTCGAGACAGAGCGTCGACCCGGGCTGGCTCACCGGGACCATTAGTACCGCCGTGCGGGTTGGCCAGCCCAAAGCAATCAAAATCGGCCTTCTGCCAAGCCCAGCCACCGTTGACGCTGTACTCACGGGACTCGGAAGCGTACCGCGGGATACCCCGATCGTGTTGGACCCGGTTTTGTCGACGGGATCGGGCGTGTCGTTGCACGAGGATGGGCTCGTGCACTGCCTTCGGGACACGTTGCTGAAAAGAGTGGCGCTGCTCACACCGAACATACCTGAGGCTGAAGCTCTGACGGGCCGTTCGATAAAGACCCTCGCAGAAGCAGAATCAGCGGCGGCTGCCCTTGTAGAGAGAGGGGCTCGAGCAGTGCTACTCAAAGGCGGGCATCTGCCAGATGCGCCGGGCGATGTGCTGGCCACACCCGATAGTACTCGGGTTTTGAGCAACGATGCCCAGTTCGGGGTGGATGTACACGGGACCGGATGTCACCTCAGCAGCGCGCTTGCAGCGTTGCTCGCCCAGGGGCACGACATCGACACGGCATGTCGCAGGGCGCGCAGATATCTGGTCTTTTGTGTCTCTCTGGCGCGCTGCCTTCCAGGCGGAGGGCGCCCAATCATTCCACACAATGACGAGACCCAAAGCGTAGCCCGAAACTTGCGGTTCGAGATTCGATAAAACCGGTTGAACAAGGGAGCAGGAACCATGACGAAGCGAGCTCACAGCAGTGGAAACCGGCCCTTCAACGCAGAAACGCTTGCGCTTGGGTACGGCTATGACCCCGCACTTTCACAGGGCTCGCTGAAGCCCCCAGTTTTTTTGACGTCCACCTTCGAGTTCACCTCGGCGCAGGAGGGGAAGCAGTTCTTCGAGTTGGCCTACGGACTGCGCGAGCCCGCTGACGGAGAAGAGATCGGCCTGATCTACAGTCGACTCAACAACCCGAACCTACAGATTTTTGAAGAGCGGATGGCGGTTTGGGACCACACCGAAACCGGGGCGACGTTTGCCTCGGGCATGGCCGCGATCTCGACCACGGTTTTGGGGTTGTTGAGACCCGGAGACGTACTCATCTCGACCACGCCGGTCTATGGAGGGACTCACTACCTCTTTGAGCACATTCTACCGAGCTTCGGAATTCGGGTGTGCTGGGTCCCAGCGGGAGACGACGCCGCCGATGCCATGCGCCTTGCCGCCGACGAGGCTGGCGCGGACAAGGTCAGGTTGTTGTATCTCGAGACTCCAGCCAACCCGAGCAATGTTCACACTGACATCCAGGCGGTGAGCAATCTGGCGAAGGAACTCAGGGATGCCCACGGATCGCCGGTCTACACAGCCGTCGACAACACGTTCTTGGGCCCAGTTTTCCAACGTCCAGCCGACTTTGGGGCAGACCTGGTGATTTGCTCAGCCACCAAATTTCTCGGCGGCCACAGCGATCTCATCGCGGGTGTGGTGACCGGCTCCAAAGAGCTTATTCACAACTTGCTCGACGTGCGAACCATCCTCGGGACGATGACAACGCCGTTCAACGGGTGGCTGCTGTTGCGCTCACTCGAGACGGTGTCAGTCAGAATGCGCCGCCAAGCCAAAAGCGCCCGAATTTTGGCTAAGCGTCTGAAGGAACATCCCAAGGTCAACTCGGTGAGCTTCCCCGGCTTGTTGTGCGAGGGGGATCCCCAATACGACCTCTGGAAGCGGCAATGTACAGGTACTGGCTCCCTCATTTCTTTTGAAGTCGAGGGGGGCGAAGAGGCCGCATTCAAGGTGCTCGACTCGTTCGAGGTGTTCAGGCTTGCGGTCTCACTGGGTGGAACCGAAAGCCTGGTCGAGCATCCGATGGCGATGACCCACGCCGATGTACCGCCCGAGCAGCTCGAAGCGCTCGGCGTATCCCCTGGGTTGATTCGGATGTCGGTCGGACTGGAGCACCTTTCTGACCTCAAACGGGACCTGAGTCACGCCTTGTCGGTCTTATAGGCTGGAGGCCCGGTGGCTGGAGGCCCTGATCGACCAGTTTTTCAACATCCCTTCCAATTGAACTGGATGATCGCTATGATGCCGTCGGACCTGGGATACGAGTGAGAACGATTGTGGCTGACAAGTGGATTCTAAGGAATGCGATCGCCTCGTTGGGCGCCTGTTTACTCATCTTCGGAGGCTGCGGAGGTGACACAGCGGGCTCGACAAACCGAGACGCTTCTGTGGTTGGCGGCGACCAAGGAAGCGACATCGCGTTCTTTGATGGACCGCAGGACACAGGCGACGCGGCAGATGCGGGAGACACCGCGCCAGATATAGTGGACCCCGACGAGAGTTTCGAAGATCAGGCAACTGATACCGTCGAGGAGACCTCTGCCGATGTGATCGAAGATTCGGCAGATCTCGGTGAGGATGATCTTGGCGAGGACTCGGACCTAGTTGACCTCTACGATGGGTTTGACAGCTTCGATGGAGATGACCTCTGGGATTGGTGGGACGGTGGCGACTGGGACGACTGGGACGCGGACGAGGAGGTCGATTCGGGTGGCCCGGGTACGATCAGTATCTACCTGGCAGGCGATCTCACCGAGCGAAGCTTTGAGGCTGGGACGTCAGGACAAACGCCACGCGACTATTTCATCGCACTCAGCACATACTACATCCTGACCAATGCAGAGGACTCCGACCCTGACCTGTGCTTCGATCACGGCGAGGACCCGGTGGTTGCGAATATTCATCGTGACAACTTCATGGGGGCCTGCGACACGTCGTCGATTCCGAGCGCGACATACACTCACGGGCGCGTCAAAGTCGATTGGGTTCGCTACACGGTGGACGGCACGCTACAGACCGGAGCCGCGATTCCCGGCCAATTCGAGTTCTTTCGGGCCTTTTCAGACACGGAATACGAGGAAGAGGAGTACGAACCGGGCGAAGGGTACGTCGAGTTTTCGACCATCGGCTATTCGGCCAAATTCCCGTTCACATTCCCTCCGCTCGAGGACCCAGAGGGTGGGGACTTCGACCTGGATGAAGAGGGCAACTTCTGGATGACGTTCCCCTATGGCAGGCCGTTGCCCATCGTATCCGAAAGCGAGGGTGAGCACTGGGCCCGCTTCCATTGGGAGATTTTCGAGGGGTTTCGCTGGGTGGACTTGAGGTCGCTCGGGTTCGTTGCAGGAGTCTGGGACACCACGCCAAACTACACGTCGGGCGAGCAAGTCGTCGTCCCAGGTGTAACGGGATACTACGTAACGACGTCGATCGACTGAAACAGCCTCTAGCCCGCCAACTAGCGCTTGCATCGATCGAGTTTGTCGGATATTGCCTCACGGGTGACTGATCGTTCTCCACAGTCCCGTTTCGGGCAGAAATCGCCCGCGCAGCGAACCAACCTGGAACCAGAGGCTGGCGACACGCTGAGGATATTCCACACGGAACTCACGTTCGCGCAGACCATGCGAAGGCCAACTGTGTGGACAGTGGGCCTTCTGGTGGCGATTGGAGTCGTGTATGGGCTCATCGTTTTGGCCCAGGCGCTCATGAACGACTCGCTCAGTCTTCCTTCGATCCAATACATGGAAGTCGCCATTCTGGGGGCGAAAAACAACGAGGGGATCGAGGACGGCCAGATTTGGCGGTTGGGTACGAGTATTCTCCTGCACGCGAACCTCGTGCACTTGCTGATCAATGGGTACGCCCTCTGGGTTTTGGGTCGAATCCTCGAGAAACTATACGGCCCGAGACGCTTTGCAATCGTGTTCTTCTTTTCTGGCTTCGCTGGCGCATTGGCGAGTTTTGCCTTCATGGATCAGAACTCTGTGGGGGCCAGCGGGGCAATCTTCGGGCTGTTGGGTGCGGCTGTGGTGTTCGGATTCCGCTTCAAGGCAGAACTCCCTCCCCGGGTACGGCGCGCGCTCACGGTCGGTTTGCTGCCATGGGTGGCGATCAATCTGGCTATTGGGTTCAGCTGGAAGGGAATCGACAACGCTGCCCATCTCGGTGGACTAGTCGGAGGAGGGGTGGTGGCCCTGTTTCTGGGTTCTGCCCTGTCGGGACGAGAAACGAAGGCGGCGCGCGGGCTACAATTGGCTATCCTTGCGGGCTGTCTGTGTTATATGGGATGGAGCGTCTACTCGGGGATCAGCTATGGCGCTGGCTGCGCCGCCTCCGAGGCTGACTTGGTTCAATGTTGGGAGCTTCTGGTAAAAAGGTAGACGCTCCGGGCACCGGAGCACCATTGGAGCTGTAAGAAATGAAAATCTGCGTTGTTGGTACAGGGTATGTTGGTTTAGTCGTCGGGTGTTGTGTGGCCGGATCCGGTAATCACGTGATCTGGTCGGATCTGGAGGAGGACAATGTGGCTCGGGTGAAGGATGGACAGTGTCCGATCTACGAACCAGGTCTCGAAGAGATCTTGCGCAACAACTTCGCGGCCGGACGACTCGAGTTCACCACGGATGTCGGTCGCGGTGTCCGAGAGTCCGATGTTGTGTTCGTGGCGGTCGGCACGCCCCAGGGTGAGGACGGATCGGCCGACCTCCAGCACGTCGAAGCCGTGGCCCGAACGATCGCAGCCAACCTCAATGACTACAAGGTGGTCGTGTGCAAGAGCACGGTGCCGGTGGGTACCTGTGATCGCGTGCGCGAGATTATCTCGGAAAGCGCACAACATCCCTTCGACGTCGTCAGCAACCCCGAGTTCCTCAAAGAGGGGCATGCGGTTGAGGATTTCTTGCGCCCCAACCGGATCATCGTCGGCACGAACTCCGCCCGCGCCCGTGAAATGATGGAGCGGGTCTACGCGCCCTTCAATCGAACCAGTAATCGCATGGTCTTCATGGACGTTCGGAGCAGCGAGATGACCAAGTACGCTGCGAACGCGATGCTGGCGACCCGTATCAGCTTCATGAACGAGATTGCCGGGTTATGCGATGCCGTGGGAGCAGATGTCGAGCTCGTTAGGCGCGGGATTGGTAGCGATCCCCGTATTGGTCCCAAGTTCATCTTCCCCGGCACTGGCTTTGGTGGTTCGTGCTTTCCGAAGGACCTTCGGGCGCTGATCGGGACGGGCAAAGAGAACGGCCACCAGCTGACCATTCTGGAGTCTGTGGTCGCAGTGAACCAGAGGCAGAAGACGACGCTCATCACGCGCTTTGTTGAACACTTCAACGGCAACACGAAGGGACTCAAGGTCGCAATCTGGGGCCTCGCCTTCAAGCCCCGAACCGATGATATTCGCGAAGCACCGGCCCTACAGATCATCGATAAGCTGCTCGAGCTCGGTGTGGAGGTGTGCGCCACCGACCCAGTGGCTATCGAGAACACCCAACAGATCTTCGGCGATCGCGTTCGCTGGAGCGGGAACGAGTACGCCGCTCTCGAAGGCGCTGATGCGCTCTTCATCGTCACCGAGTGGAATTCGTACCGGCAACCGGATTTCGAGAGAATGAAGGAGCTGCTGGCCCAGCCAGTAATCTTCGACGGTCGCAATCTCTACGACTTGGACCGAATCCGTGATCGAGGCTTCTCGTACTACGCAATCGGCCGCCCGGTCGTAAACAGCTGACGGCCCCGCTCGACCTGCTCACAGATCGAATCGTGCTCCAACTCCGATGCCCCAGTCATCCACCGGTTCATAGGTGCCGTCCTCTTGTGCTGCGAAGCGTCGGGAGAACTGACCGATCACGTAGAGCGGGCCGTAAACGCCGACGCGCGCCTCACTGACAAGCAGCGCGTTGTCGAGGTCGAAGAACTCACCGACGCCATCGAAGTTCTGGTTCACATAGTAGGCGCCGATATCGACAGGTCCCAGCCCGGCAAGAGCGAGGCGGGCAAAGAAGCTCGAGTTGTCGTCGCCTTCGTAGTCCTCGTAGCCGGCTGTGATGAAGATCATCCCCAGAATGCCCAGCGTACCCTCGCCGTACCAACCAATTCGAGACTCAGGTGGTGAGTTGAGGAGGACCTGAAGTTTCGGGCGTCGCTGCCCAGTCGGATCCAGGGGTTGGAACAGGAGTCGCTCCAACTCGTACAGCGAGTCGAAATAGCCTGCGTAGTACCCCTCACCCAATACGCGAAATTCGAGCCGGGTATTGAGCGCCACAGCGTCGGTAAACGAGAAGTTGGCCAGGTTCCCGATGTGCAGTCCTGTGCCGTGCCCAAGGTGGACGTTGACGTCCGTGTACGGGGTCAGGCTCACGAATTCATTGGTGAAGGCCTGCAATTCTACATCGAAGCCCAGAACGCCGGTTCCCTCGTCCTCAGCGACCACCAGGTTCTGCTCGTCGTCCACGACGTAGGTCCCGTCTGTGGCCTGGGCAAGGGTACGTGGGGCCGCTGTGTCGCCGATTAGCGAGATACCGAAGGCCAAGTTTGTCAGGTAACTCTCAGGATCGATGAAGTGCCACGGTCGTACGAATAGTCGGAGGCCCATGAGATCGGGATCGACGATGTTATCTAGAAGAACTTCACCGCCTCCGAAATTGAGATTGACCGCGCCGGTGAGTCCCCACTGGAAGTGATTCACGTCGATCACGTTGTTGTAGCCAGAGACGATTGTGCCGTGCCCGATCACGACGCTGGCAAGCTCGCCCGCTCGTCCGTAGAAGGTGTCTCCGCGGGAGCCATACTGGATATAGCGAAGGACTCGGAGGTAGTCGCTCGGCTCGTCCCAGTCCTGGGACCGAATGACCCCGTCGTCTTCAGGTGGATCATCAATGACCCGAAAGCGTAGGGGCACGAGGACGCCGAGCTCGAGTTTGCCGATACCGAAGCTAAAGCCCAGATTGGTGTCGATGAAGCTATCTTCGGCGATTTGGCTAAAGCCGACTCCCAGGTCCAAGCTCATCGAAGTCGCATCCTGCGGTTCGGTGAGTTCGCCTACGCCGGGTACATCCGCATCAGAATCCTGAGCAAGGGCTGGGGCCGACGAGAGGACTGTTGAGAGCAAAATCGAGACCGAGGCCAAATGAAAAACTGTGCGCTGCACCGTAAACTCCTTCCCTCTGGGGGATGTCCAGAGCGATTCTTCCAGATTCTTTGCGACGACGCCAAAATCGCGCAGCAAAGGGCCCGAATTAGAACTGCGACGGCCTTCAAATCAATAACGAACGGGGAAACACCTCACTTTGACGTTCACACGCATTGAGGAATTCACAAAATGAGCACACAATCCGCCGATGACTTGGTCAGTACAAAAACTGCTGGAGGCTGCAGCTTGGGAGGGGAACGGAATCCGCATAGCCGGGTCTCCTCTGTGGCTCGATTCGACTGAAGCGCGGGAACTGGCCGTAATCTCCCACGCTCATCGGGACCACGTGGCGGACCACAGCCGGATCTTGGCTACAGCCGAGACGCTCTCCCTCTTGGGCATGTCGAACCGGCCTGGAGCGATGCCGTGCTCTTACCGGCGCAGTGTGACACTCGGTGAAATGCGCCTCGAACTTCTGCCCTCAGGCCACATCTACGGCGGGGCCCAGGTGCTGCTGGATTGGAAGGGCACCCGCATTCTCTACACCGGCGACATCTACGATGGACGGCAGCGTTTTTCGGAGCCTCTGGTGATGACGACCTGCGATTTACTCATCATCGAGGCGACGTATGGGACTCCCGCCCATCGGTTTCCAAGTCGTGAAGAGGCCGCAGACGAACTAAGGCAAGAGGTGGGGACCGCGCTCGAGGAGGGCAAGGTGCCGCTGGTCTTGGTGGAAGGTAGCTTAGGCCGCGCCCAAGAAATCTGTACCGAGTTGGTGGAGTCCGGCTTTCGAGTCTTGGGAAGTAAGTCGGTCGCCCGTTGGACCAAGGCCCTGCAAGGTTGCGGCGTACCCGTCGCAAATGTGATGCCGACGAGAGGGCGCCCTCCCCGCGGCGCAGTGATGGTCTATCCGATGCGAAGCAGGGGATTGGCGGGACTCAACCGCCTCAAGAACCTCTACAAGATCGCATGTTCGGGGCAGGTTGGGCGCGGTGTCGCCCGGCGGCTCGGTGTCGATGTGGTGGTTCCGTTCGTCGATCACGCTGATTTCGACGGCCTAATCCGAGTCGCCGAAGCATGCCGACCTCGAGCGATTATGACTGTCTTCGGCCATCCCGAGACCTTGGCCTCCGCTCTTCGCGATCGGGGCTATCGAGCACAGCCTCTTCCAGAAGCCTCCCAGCTGTGGTTGGAGTTGTGATGACACAAAAGTGGACCGGACATCCCGAGCACTGGGTGGTTCAGCTACGCAATCTCCTCGCTGAGGCCGGCCCCGAATCCGGTATCAGTGACGTAATCGATTTGAGCATCGGTCAACCCGATGGCGACCCACCGACAGCGGCGGTCACTGCCCTGGCCGACTCCGCAAAGGGTCTTCACAGCTACGCACCGAGTGTGGGACGGCCCGACCTGCGTCAGAGCATTGCGAGTTGGTGCACGCAGACGCTCGGTGTCCAGTCAGCAGCCGAGGATGTTCTGGTCCATCACGGCGCTAAACTGGCTGTCGCACTTGCGGTTAGTGCGTTCTCGAAGTTGGGCGACACCGTAGTTGTCCCGACCCCCGGCTATCCGACGTATTGGATGGCGGTGCAGCACGCTGAAAGAAGTCTGAGATGGCTCCCACTCGCCTTCGAGGATAGCTACCTGCCATCGAACGACTCGCTCCGCACCGCCTTTGACGGTGCGGCGATGGCCTACCTGAACTATCCCTGCAACCCGACGGGAGCCGTTGCGAGCACCGAGTTTTTCGAGCAAGTGGTAGAAATAGCGAGGGACACGGGAACAATCGTTGTCCACGATGCGGCCTACGCCGCGCTTTGCCACGAGGGCCAACCCTCCAGTCTCATGGCGGTTCATGGGGCTGCTGAGGTTGCAATCGAGATCCACAGCTTCAGCAAAATGTTTCATTTGGCCGGATACCGAGTTGCGTTCACGATCGGCAAGGGTGGGCAAGGTTCGCTTATCGAACGGCTCGCACGAACTCTCCAACTTCATGACACCGGTGCATCTCAGCCGGCTCAGCAGGCGGCATTGGCTGCCATCGAAGATGAGCCCGACTTCGCGCTGAAACGTCGTTCTCGGGACCATTCCAAAACCCACAAAATGGCGAGCGGGCTCCGAGATCTCGGTTGTCTAGTGGCCGAGCCAAAGGGGGCTTTCTACGTTTGGTTCAAGCCGCCCGATGGAAAGCCAGGCTGGGAGCGTATTGTCGCTGAGGCCAGGGTGGCATGTGCTCCCGGACACGCATTTGGACCCGAAGGGCAGGGTTATGTTCGTTTCTCTTGTACGGCACCCCAATCGGAGCTAGATGAAGCGTTGCTGCGCTTGGCGCAACTCTGGGTGTAAATATGAAGGTAGATTTCGCTCGCGATTGTTGATAGCTGATAGCGAGTATCTGCTCGATAGGGGAAGAATCCTTGTTCGGCATGTCGATGACAGAAGTGGTCCTGATTCTCGCCATAGCCCTGGTGGTGTTGGGACCCGAGAAACTGCCCAGCATGGCAAAAGCGCTGGGGCGGGCTATGCGGGAGTTCCGAAAGGCGACCCGTGAGATTCAGGCCAGCCTTCATGTCGAGGAAGTGCGGCGCAACATAGGCCTCAAAGAGAAAGAAGAAGAACGGGCGCGGAAACACAAACAGAACCGCGCCAAAGCCGCCAAGACCGAAGAGAGCGAGTCCGCCGAGTCCGAAGAGGCCGAAGAGGCCGAGTCCGCCGAAACTGACGAAGCCGACACCGAGATCGAGTCCGACGAATCAGCGCCGGACGAGTCCGAGCCGACCATCAAGCCCGCGACGGGTACGGTGGCAACGGGAAGCACCGTCAAGGCCACCCCGAAGGCAAAAGCGACTCCCAAAAAGAAAGAACAACCAGCAGCCGAAAAGGCCGCGGCAGCTAAGAAGGCAGGGACTTCCAAGAAGAAAGTAGCCGCCAAAAACAATGCGGAGACCGAGAAGAAGACAAAGGCTGCCGCGAAGTCCAAGTCGATCTCTAAAGAATAGGCGCCTACAAAGATGAAGGCCGCTTAAAAGTCGAAGGCGGGGGGTAAGTCTTCTTCTATGTCGAAAGAAGACGCCCCGGCCAAGAAGAAGGCCGCATCAAAGCCGAAAGCCAAGGCGGGTGGGAAAGCGGCAGCCAAGTCGAAACCTGCCACGAAGGCAAAGCCTGGCTCAAAATCGAAGCCGAGCAAAAAAGTTCAACCCGACGATAGCGCCAAGGCCGATCCTGACCGCGAAGACGATGCAAACAAGGAAGCGCTCGACGCATATCTGGACGGATCCGATCGCCAACCTGCTGATTCTGACAACCGAGACGAGTTGAGCTGATATGGACGCCCCTGAACCCGTCATCCAGCAAAAAATGCCCTTCCTGGAGCATCTGTCAGAGCTTCGCTGGCGAATACTGTGGTGTTTGGCGTCGATTGTCGTCGGTTTCATAGTCGCTTGGACCTTCCACACCGAGATCTTCAATTGGCTCATGGTGCCCTACGAGGACGCAGTCCGCTCCCTACCGGACCCCCTCCACACGGCCATCTTGAGCACAATACCCGAGAGTGGGGTGGCGTTCGAGCCGCAGCACGTCCCGATATTGACCTACAAATCGCTGATCGAGCCCTTCTTCGTCTATTTGAAGACGGCGCTCCTGGCGGGTCTATTTCTCGCCATCCCCGTCATCTTCTGGCAGCTCTGGCTGTTTATCTCGCCGGGCCTGTACAAGAAGGAACGTAGGCTAGCGGCGCCGTTTATTATCGGTAGCACCCTGTTCTTTCTGTTGGGCGCATCGTTTTGCCGTTACTTCGTCATGGAGCCGGCCTGCAAAGTGCTGATGTCAATCGGTGCCCGAAACACTGAACCTCTCATCATGATGCAGGACTACTTCGGGCTCATGTCCCGCTTCCTGCTCGTGTTTGGGGCCGTTTTCGAGATGCCGATTATCATCGGGTTCCTGTCCGTTCTGGGCTTTGTGACCCACAAGACCCTGATTAAGCACTGGAAAGTCGCATTGGTCTGCTCGTTCATCATGGGGGCGATGCTGACACCACCAGATCCATTCACGCAGACCGCTCTCGCGGTGCCGCTGATCCTCCTGTACGGGATCAGTATCGGCGTAGCGTACGTATTCAGCACCCGAAGGCGGAAAAAGGTCGAAGCCTCTGTCTCGCTGGATTGACGCCGCCCGAGGCGATTCACCCTAGAACGTCCGATCGATCCGATCCAAGGTCCTCATATCCAGCTGTTCCGGGGTCAGGGCGTACTCCACAGGCTCCGTTCCTTCACGAAATGGAAGCCAAACACCGGGCGCACCCTCCTGGGCGAGCAGGCCGGTTTCGACATCGACTCGAATCAGGTGAATGCCAGGTGGCAGCGGGTCTGTAAGGGAACGCTGCTCTAGGCCATCGAGAGCCGTCTGCATGAAGTCGAGCCAGATTGGTAGGGCGACCTCGGAGCCGTGTTCTCCTCTTCCCAGTGGGCGCGTGTTCCGATCGGTCCCGATCCACACCGTGGATACGATCCGCTCCGTGAATCCCACGAACCAGGCATCAAAGGCGTTGGTCGTCCCGGTCTTTCCCGCTGCTGGGTGGCCCAGCTCTCGGGCCGCGTGGCCCGTTCCCATCCGCACTACGTCGCGCAGCACAAACGTTATCAGGTAAGCTGTCGTCGAATTGATGACGGGGTAGTCGATTTCTGACAGATCCCGGTAGGCCCGGTGCAACATCGCAGACACCTCCCCGGAGCTGTCGAAGAAGGCGCCCCGGTCGGCGATGAGTTCATCTCTGCCACTCACAACGGTGACGACACTGGTCGGACGATTACGGTACCCGCGGTTTGCGAACACTCCATAGGTCGTTGTGACGTCGATTGGGTGAACACAGGAAGCGCCCAGCGAAAGTGAATCGACTGATTCCATCGGCGTGGTAATGCCGAGTGCCCGCGCCCGCTCAATGACATTGTAGACGCCAACCCGTTTGTATACCCGGATTGTGGGCAAGTTCCTGGAACGTATGAGCGCGTCTCGCAGCAGCAAATCGCCGTGAAAGTTGCCATCAGCGTTGCGAGGCCGCCAAATCTCGATTCCGCCCTGGAAGAGCTGCATCGGCACATCGATGAGCGGCGTCGCCAACGTCATACCCAGGTCTAGCGCTCGGCTGAAGACGACCGGCTTGAAGGTACTTCCAGGCTGTCGGCATGCCCGCGTGACACGATTGAATTGGCTTCGGTCGTAGTCCGTTCCCGCGGCCATCGCCACGAGATAGCCCGTGTCCAGATCCATTGCCGATAGGGACCCTTCCAACCGTGGAACCTGAGTAAGAGTGGCGCCGGCAAGGTCATGAGCAAGCACCACGACATCGCCGGGCGATACGACTCCGATAGCCGACTCCACCTCGACAGCGTTTTCCTCGGACTCCACATCGAAGGGCGACGCCCATCGCCAAGCGTCCAACCCCAGTTCGATCTGGGCACCGTCACTCCACACCAGAATGCTGTTTTCATCCACGACCTCGACAAGCCCCGGGCGACGGGTCTGATGGTCTGGAAAGTGGCGCTCCGTCAGTTCGTCGAAGGTCTCTCGGCTGATGGACAGGTCCGAGCGGAGCGGGCCCCTATAGCCCTGCCGATGGTCTATCTCCTCGACGCCGCGAAGAAGGGCTGCCTCGGCTGTTCGCTGTTGGGTCAGGGAGGTCGCAGCAACCACCCGTAGGCCTCCATGTCGCCAGGCCTCTGGCCCGAACTCGTCGCGAACGTCGAGCCGAATCTGATCGGTGAGGAAGGGCAGAAGCCGCTCCGGAACCTCGCCCCGCTCTCTCAATACGAGGGGTTCCAAGGCCGCCAGTCGAGCCGCCTCGGTGCTCGCGAAGCCGAGAGCAGACATCCGCTCGAGCACCATATTCCGTCGTGTAAGGGCGCGTTCCGGGTAGTCGTACGGTTCAAAAGTGGAGGGAGCGGAGGCGATTCCCGCCAGTACTGCCACCTCAGCGAGAGACAATCCGTCCAGAGTTTGATCGAAGTACATCAGAGCAGCGGCCCGAACGCCGTAGGCCCCGGCGCCAAGGTAGATTCGGTTGAGGTAGGCCTCGAGTATATCTTCCTTGCTGTAGTTTGCTTCGATGCGCCGAGAAAGCAGGAGTTCGATGAGCTTGCGCTCGTAGGTTCGCGATTGCCCGACAAAAATCTTGGCTAGTTGCTGGGTGATCGTCGATCCGCCCTGCTGGATCTGGCCGCTTTGAAAGTTCGCGATTGCAGCTCGCGCAATGGCCCGAAGGTCCACCCCGCCGTGGAGAAAGAAGTCATCATCCTCAGCCGCAAGAAAGGCTTCGACCAGAAGTGGGGGCAACTCATTGTAGTTGGCCCAAGGAGCGCCGCCCCGCACGAGACCGCCGATCGGCGTCCCGTCAACCGTGTAGACTTGAGTTGCACTGCCCCGGGGTGGCTCCAAGATCAGCGGGCTCGCTTGGACGCTGTCGAGCATCGCTCCGTAGTAGACTGCCAGTGCGAGGCACGAGGGGAGTGGAAGCCAAATCGCGACGACGAACAACGCGCGCAGCAGAGTCCAGAGGAAGAACTTGCTTTGAGTGTTGCCGAGTATCAGCACGATACAGTCTATTCTGCTCCGTCTGGTGAGTCGTCGTCGCAGCCGTTGGGTGTGTCTCCCGGTGCATGAGCCGATTCGGGAGGGGTCTCGCCCAGGTCGCCCGGTGGCGACGAGAATGGCTCGTGACACTCTCTAACCTGACTGCCCCCACAAGCTACCGTGAGTGTCAGGACCATGAGCGCACCTAAACAGAACGCGTTGGGCAAGCTGAAGTTCATGTCTCGTAGGCTGCCCTGCGAGCGAGGGATTGTCAAAGGTGACGAGCGGTCGCGTCGGCAACGTTACCTGGCTGACAGCTACTCTCGACAGGTCCCCAGACCGGGGACAGTGCCCTCGACACAACTGAGCTGGAGTCGATCCCGCATCAGGATATCCTCGGCACCGCTGGCGGCGTTTACCAGTCGCAGAAGAGCCTCTCCGGTGCCGGCACCCGGAAGCTCGGGCACATCGATAATCCAGTCCAACAGGTAGGGCGCTTCGTCAGCGTCAATCTCGAAGAGCATTTCGGTAACGTCCCCGTCGACAAAGTTCACGCTTGCGCCTTCGTACAGAAATGGGTCGCTCGGGTCGTCATTACTTGCTCGGACAACAACCTCTCGGGGGCCCGACCGGGTAGTGAACGTAGCGCCCGTCACCGGATACCTCTGACCGACATCGAACCCCAATCCACCAGCTACCCTGGCGACGTTGACATCGCGGTGACTGAGGTTCGTGAATCGGTACTGAATTGAGTCGCCCACAGGAGTGCCAGGCCGCAGAATCATCAGTTCGCGATCGGAGCCGTCCGGATTGTCCCAGAAGACGACAGTGATGACGTCATCCGGAGCGATGAACTCGACACTCAACGTCGTTGAGTCGCCACCATCGTCGTCCCATGAGAGAGTTAGGCTGATGTTGCTACTGGAGCTGTCAGCCGGCACATTCTTGATTCGCCAATCGCTAGTCGTCTCGCCAAACCCTAGGTCATCCTGGTCTCCACTCGTGGTTCCCAACCAGTCGACATCGATGGGTCCGGTGCTGGCCGATGCATGAACGACCTGCAGGGCCGCGTCGCGGTCTCCCAAGGCGGGCGCGACCACCGGTACCGGGACTATCTCTGCCGGGTTGCCGTCTCCCTCTGGGTCGACATCGCCGATAAGCAAGAGTTCGACATAGTCGTCGACGTTGAGGTCTTCGCCACCAACGGAGCTGAACACCGTCCAAGGCGTCGTGTCGGCCAGCCTACCTTTGGCGTAGAAACCCAGGCCCAGGTCAGTGTCTGCGGTAGCAGCTACAGTCAGCTCGGCGGCGCTGTCGCCCGACTCCAACTCGCCGAGCACGAGTTCGAAGAGCGCGCCAAACACATCTATCGGCTCATCGGTCAGGTTGTAGATGGTCACCCCGACTTGGTCCGAGGCAGGCGCTTGGCTATCTGTGGTCCAGTCTTCGACAACTGCAGTTTCGGCGCTGTGAAGCGCGATCACTGAATAGGCTATGCCCTCGCTCAGAGCCAAGTCATCAATCGTGGTGTGGCGTAGCTCCGTACCGTCGACCTCCCACAGATCGACAAGGCTGAGACTCGCATCTACGACAGCGTACTCGGACGCCTTCCCAACTTCGGTGGCCCCTACTTCAGCCCCGAGTAACGCGTCACCAGGGAGCCAGGGACAGTTGGCTAGGGCAGCATCGCTGCCTTCGGTTGGGTCGCAGTACTGCACACAGATGCCGTCACTATCCGCCGGCTCGCAGAAGTGGCCCTCGGAGCAGACGGTTATCGGATCCGCAGCGGTGTCGCAAACCTCACTAGTCCCCACGAAATCTCCGTTAAAGTCGGCGAAATCTTGGCAATACCAGACGCTTGCAGATTCACCGGCCCCGTCGGTAAGCAGCGTACACAACGAGCTGTCTTGGCCGCACTCGCCGACTGTGAACGCTGAGCACGACTCGCCACAGATGCCGGGCCAGTTGTCACCAGCTCCCTGAAAGACCGGTATACAGACATCCGCACCGCAACCGAATTCTGGGTTGTCGGGATCGAAGGCGCAGGGTGCGACGCAGCTACCGTCGAAGCAGCGCAGACCGGGCTCGCACGGCAAACCCTCCTCAGTGGGATCGATGGGCAGTTCACATTCGTCGCTCTCAGCTCCCAACCCAGCCTCGAGACAGAGGTTGACGTCGACAGACATGGCGACGCACGTTCGGGTACCGCTGGCGCACGAAAAGGCTGGATCGTCCCCACAGCTACCGGGGTCAAAACAAACGTCGTCGCAATCCGACCGACGACAAATGCCGTCCAACCCACCAACGGGCCGATCGGCGGGGACGCACCAACTCGCCGAGGGGCAAGTCGGGTCGTCGACCGTATCGCAGCGGCGACTACAGATGCCGTTCGATACGCTGCAAATGAACTCGTCACTGTCGAAGTCACCACTGTCGCAGGGTTGGTCGAGTGCCGCACAGGTGAAATTCGGTACGCAGCAGCCATCGAAGCAATTGGTATCGCTACTGCAGCTGCCGCTTGTACCGCATACAGCCAATTCGCCGCACTCCGTGTCTGCGTCCGCCACGGGCCCGCCGTCCGTTGAATCAGCGGTTTGGTCCACAGTTCGGTCGGTCGAGTCTGCGAGGTTGGCATCAGTTACGTCGCCGTCGACCGTGTCACTGAGGTCGTCTTCATCGGGCCCTTCCGTCGAGTCGTTAGAGCTGTCTGGATTTGTGATTGGATTGTCGCTGCAGCCCCAACACAGCGTACCTAAAACCAGAAGCAAGCTGCCAAACGCTCGTGTGAACATACCCTGACCCTCCACCGCCCAGTGGCAACACAGCTCCCAGACCGGAGCACCCTTTGCTGGACAGCCACTCGTTGTGCCTGATTTGTAGACGAGGCTGAAGCTCAAATCAAGTTTAGTAGCGGAAAGAGACGGCGTCGCCAGCCCTAATTGCGCTGCAGCGTAGAAGCGCGATGCACTGGCTGTTTCGAGAAGGTGTCGGTCGAAGGGAATGATCGTCCCCGCGCGGGGCGGGGAACTCAGTCAGACTTACTCGCAGCCTTCCTCGCCGCGGGTGTCGATTCCGCGGAACGGATTGAAGCAGTAGGTGTGCTCAAAGTCGTGGTCGAAGGAAAAGTGGGCTTCGAGAGCGAAGGCCGGGTCGACGAACCACATACCCTTGGTGGTGCAATCGTCGCAGGAGGTATCGATATCGAGGTCGACTCTAAAGGGAGCGGCTCGGCCCGAGTCGCTGACGCTACCACCGTGCTCTCCATCATCCGCCAAACGGCTCGGAAGCGGAACGACCTCACCCGTATTCTCGGGCGTATTGTAGTCGTAGTCGCCGCCGTAGAAGGCGGGGTTGCTGCGCTGTGTCCAGAACAGGTCGAGGAACGATGACAGACCGTAGCTGATTTCGGTGTCAGGCTCGACGCCATCTTCTACGTCTGTCCAGTTTCCGGCGACTCCCGGTGTCAGGATTCGGCTCCAGCTTGTATTCGCAAAAGGCGTGTCATCGTCGCCGCTCGGGACGTTATGACCACAGTAGTTGCTGGGAATTCGGGTCCGACCCGAACCATCGGAACTCACAAGGCAGCTGGCATGAAGAATGTCGGACATGTAGAGCGCATAGCGACGGTCGTCTACGAGTGTGTCAGCCGACATGGTCTCCGTGATCGGAGGGCCGTCGCCATCGATGATGGCGCCGTGGCAGACGTCTTGTCCGTCACCGCCGCACTCGCTATCGGGATTCGGATACGAGTCGAGATTCCAACCCCAAATTTGCCCGTTTCCGAGACCTTCAGCCAACACAAAGTAGCCGAGCTCTTCCGTTTCCGACTTCCGCACAACAACCAAACTATACGCGAAATCATGTTCTACAGCGGTGCTATAGACCGTGCCGGATTCTTCCGCGCCGAGCGGATAGTAGAAGACGTACTGCACGAAGTAATGCGTCGTGGTCTCGAGCACGTTCCAGTAGGCGTGGGCCGGAAGCAGGTCGCCGGAGCGAGCGTTTGTCCAGTTGTTGGCAGCGTCCAAATCACCGTCGAAGTCGACTTTCGTGAACCAATCGATACGGTTGTTTCGGTTTCGGCCGTCAGCCGGGCGAACCTCGGCGTAGACGACGGGTGCGTAGGCTTCTGCAATCGCTTGATAGTCAGTCAAGTCGTAGCCGACGGTCGTGAACTCGAGGACGAAGTCCTGGGCCATGTTCAAGCTGTTCTCAGCGCGCACTTCGCGTTTGACCCGAAGAAGGTACGGCGAAGAGGGCTCGAAAGGCTGGCGGTCGCCACCTTCGGCCAACGCCAGAGTCACTGTCCGAGAACTCTCGTCGTAGGTCACAGTTCGGGTCAGTCGGTTTCCTCGCCAATCCTCGATGAAGATGTTTGGCGGAATGCTGGTCGAACGCATTGGCTGGTCGAAGGTTACGCTGATGTCAGCGTCCAAAGCCACGTCGGTTGCTGCGTCAGCCGCGGGAACCGAACTAACGACAGTCGGGGCGTCAGCGAAGACCTCCTCGGGAGCATCTTCAGTAGCGTCAGGCGTGACCGTGTCAGGTGTGCCTGTGTCAGGTGTGCCTGTATCGTCGTCGGTGACGTCCCGGTCTGCTTCGCAGCTGCCTGCATTACAGATTTCGCCGGAGCGACAATCGTCGTTGTCTCTGCAGGCATCATCATTATTGCCATCAACGCACTGGCCGCCTGTGCAGACCTGGCCTGTAGCACAATCCGAAGACAGGATGCAGCCACCTGGTTCATCGTCACCGCACGCCACAAAAAGTGTGAGCGACAATAGACTCAGGAGCGAAAGACATGAGAGTAGTGGGGAGAATAATCGATTGCGATGCGTCATTTTTACAACATCCGAAATAAGGAAAACAAATGGACCATTGTTTCACTGGGGTGACGTCAGTATCATGCGGCGATTTTTGGTCGTCCGACGATGCCGGCGCACGGTGTTGCGGTTTATAGCAGACGCGCCAGGCGTTTCAAAGGAAAAGTAACAGCGAGTACCGCGGACATTGTTTTACGAGACTTTCATTTCTACACGCTACCTCAGGGCGACCCGCAAGTCGTTTTTGAGCACCATCACGCTGATCAGTGCGGTCGGGGTGATCCTCGGTGTAACCGCTCTGACCGCAGTTGTCAGCGTCACCGGTGGGTTCCAAACCGCCTATCGAGAGCGGGTCCTCGGCGTGTATCCGCACATCATGTTGTTGCCGACCTCGAGCCATTTTCCCGAATACCGCGAGGTGATGGCCGCCATTGATGGCGTCGACGGTGTGAGCAGCGTGAACGCCTTCGTGCGGCAGCCCCTCATGGTCTACACCGAGTCAGCGCGAGCCATGATTGTGGCCCGCGGAATGGATATGGAGTACCTCACCGGCGAGGCGGGGCTCGCCGAGTATGTCACCGAAGGTGAGCTCTCGGACCTCGCGTACGATCCCTATTCGCCCGACGAGCAGCTCCCCGGTCTCTTTTTGGGGAGCGAACTGGCTCGTACCCTCCAGGCGGAGATAGGGACTGAGGTGACAGCGGTCTCTCACCTACGCGGAACAGGCTTTGCCCTTGGGCCGAGTCAGATGGCGCCAACCAGCGTTCGCTTCAGGGTCGCTGGTGTCTTCGAGGTCGGCTACAACGACTTCGACAGTCACTTGGCACTCACTGACCTGCGGACCGTCCAGCACTTTCTCAACCGGGGCGATGTGGTGACGGGAATCGATGTCCGGGTGGACGACATCTTCGCGACTGCCGCCATCGGTTCGACGATAACGGGACGCCTGCCAGCCGGTGGCTACCAAGCCCTTGGATGGGATGAAATCCACCGAAATCTCTTTCGAAGTCTCGCGCTCCAGAAGCTCGCGCTGAGCCTCATCATGATCATCATCGTTGTCGTAGCCAGTTTCAACATCGTGAGTACCCTCGTGATGATGGTGCTCGACAAGACCAAAGAGATCGCCATTCTCAAGTCGCTCGGGGCGAGCAGGGGCGGGATCAGACGGATATTCATGACCCAGGGGCTCATCATCGGGACCGTGGGTACGTCGCTGGGCCTCGCGATGGGCTACGTCGTCTGCCGTCTCGTCGAACGCGTCGACTTCGGGCTCGATCCCAGCGTCTACAAGATCTCCTCTCTACCCGTGGACATGCAGCTGCACGAGTTCCTGTTCGTGGCCCTGATCTCTGTTTGCATCAGTATCGCCGCGACGGCGGTGCCGGCCGTTCTAGCGGGTCGCATCAAGCCAGTAGACGGTCTGCGATACGACTGATCTCGGCGTCGCCGTAGTCCGGACAGCCAACCTTGTGAGTAGGGAACGGAGCCTGGGCTGCTACCCGAGGCGCCTAGCTCTCATGTAGTGACCCTGGCTCGCGGCCAGCTGGACCGCCCGAGGAGTAGCATCTCGCCCTTTGCCGACCAGTCGCTCGGTCTCGGCGATCAACCAGGCGATATAGAGTGTATCGCCAGTCCGACCAGCGTCGTCAGCTAGTTTGAGCGAGGCTTCGAGCGGGGTCATTTGATCCGCCAGAGATTTGGGGTTGCGAAGCGCTCCCAGAGCGTGGGTCAGCGAACGCAAACGGTTTTCCACTGGCTTGGAGTCCAGCCGCCTAGCCAAGGCGCTAAACTCACTCAGACGAGAGGCCGCTTCCTTGGCGCGATCGGGAACAAGCAGCGACTCAACGATCCAGGGAGCGAGGCGCAAACAGAAGTCGTTGAGGCCTGCGTTGTGGGCCGCCACGAACGCTTCGTTCAACAGCTCAGCAGCCGACTCATTTTCGCCCGAGGCCAAGGCCAACAGTCCTTTGAGCTGTGCCGCGACGATGTCTCTGCCTTCCACCGGGCAGGCAGAGAGCAGTGACAAGACGGTCTCTCCGGTGCCCCTTCGGATTTCACAGCTGCCCAGTCGTGAAACAACCGCCACCCCTAACTGGGGACTACAGCGAACGACTGAAATAGCACGGACAGCGTCACTGTAGAGCTTTGAGGCTCGCTTCAGGTGGCCCTGAAAGTCATGCCACTCGCCCAGCGCCAGGGCCACACGTCCCACCGAACGGGCCGACGACGATCCAGATGCGTCCACTGACAGGCAAGCGATCGTGTCCGCGACCCCGTCCTCCTCTCCCGTCCGCAGAGCCAAGCGGAGCTGCTGCGACATAACTTGAAGGATTGCGTCTTCAGCCTTTAGCTCGGCACTCTGAGTGGCCAGTCTACCGAGGGCCTCGCGGACGCGGGCGATTCGGTGCGCGCTGAGGCCGTGGTCGACCTGCTCAATGCGGATTCGAACCGCCTGCGAGGAGTGTCTTCGACCGCCCGACATCGTTCGGGCCACAGAGCCGAGATAGTTGATTGCCAAGTCGGTGAAACCGGAAAACGCCAACAAGGAGGCGTGTTCTTTGGCGAGACTCTCGGCTCTATCCAAGTCGCCTACGTTGGCGAACAGTCGGGCAGCACGGGGTTTGCGAAGAACGGACCCTGGTCCTGGACCGGCCAGCCGCGTGGCAAGCCTGCGGGTCATTCGGAGCTGTTCTCTGTGGTCAGGCTCGCCGCCGAAGGCCTCGTAGACCGTTCTGAGGCCGATGGACCAATGATCGACCGGCAGTTCGACCAGCAGATGCATACCCGCAAGGCGTCGGCACACCCGATGAACAGTCCCAGCCTCGTCTCCCACCAACCGCGCAAGCGAGACACTGGGTATCGCGATTCGGGTGGCCGCCAACAGGGCCAGGATTCGAGCGGGCAGGGGTTCCAAACCCAAGGGAAGCCAGTCGAGACGCTCGGGACGTTTGCTCGGCGCTCGACCGAACTTCTGGCGGAGGGCTTGGTCCACCGCCAGCTGCGGACTGCCAGCCGCAACTCGCACCGCCTCGTCCGGCACCTCCTCATCGGTGATGTGGCCAATCAGCTTGCGAATCGCTACTTCTTCGAGGGGAGGCAACACAATCGTCGACCGTATGCTCTCGTCGGCTGCTCGGCCCAGCTGGGTCAGCAGACCCCGATTGCTGCTCGCGATGACGAGCAGCAGTGGCACCTTCTCGGAGGCAGCCAGCGCGCCGTGAATCAGCTCGAGTGACATCACGTCCGCTAGCTCGGCCGAATCGATGAGAACGGCTAACGCACTCTTTTCACATTCTGTCGTCGACTGAATCAGCGAGCCGATGCTGGTTCGAGCCTCTCGCATCGACGTGTTTTGCAGATTCATCAGCGATTTGAGGGCGGCACGAGTGGTGCTGTCGCCGATTTTGCTCCGCTCGAGGCCAGTTGCTAGCTCAGCGCCCGGGTCTGGACCCCAGGAGAGGTCCTTGCCGGTGGTAATGAAGCTGAGTAGGTCGGCCATACAGCTGTACGGGTGGGCCGCCGAGTCCGAGTGAGGCTGAATCAAAAAGGCCCTGACGCCGCTCTCGTTCAGCTTCGAATGGGCAACTCGCAGCAAATGCGTCTTACCGCTACCGCGAGTTCCGCTCACAAACACAACCTGCGAAGCGCCCTTGCCCACCTTCTTGGAGGCCTCCACGATCAGATCGAGTTGCTCCTCGCGGCCGTTCGATTCCAGCAGTTCCTCGGCCTGATCGCGGAGCCGAAGCACGAAAAGCTCGCCCGAGGGCGGGCCGCTCCCGTCGACTCCCCATAAATCGTTTGTGGTGACGGCCTCGATCGCTCCGAGACCGGGATCGGACGTGAAGGAGCCGGTACCGATTTGGCTCGCGAGCATGCCCGAATACACGACAGACGTGCTCAGCTCGATGTCGCCCACATCTTCCAAAAACCGAGCCAGGGCTCTGGCTCCCACATCCGGATGGCGAGCGTGCAAGTACGACACGATGCGGTCATAGAGGAGGTTCAGATCGACCCGGCGGTCGGCCGGGTTTTTGGAAAGCATGGCCTCGACGATCTCTCGAAACGGCTCGGGCACACTTCGAAGAAGTTCCTCACCGACGTCACCCTTTTTCGCGTTCTTGCGTACCCGACTCGCTGTGCTGTCCGCGTAGGGATGGACTCCCGAGCACACCTCGACGATGTGAAGCCCCAGCGAGAAGAAGTCACTTCTCGGATCGGCCCATCCCCCCTCAGCCACCTCGGGGCTGGCATAGCCGAATGCTCGAAGGACACCATCTTTCTCACTGAGGTCGAGCTCCTCTATTGGCCGAAACACACCGAAGTCCGCGACCTTGATTTCGCCCTGGACGCCGATGAGGACGTTGCGCGGATGCAAGTCGCAGTGGGCGAGTCGCACCGGCTCCAGTGAATTGCCAGCCGAGCGCCGGTGGGCATACTCTACGGCCTTCACCAACTCCGAGACAATGAAGAGTCCGAGTGGGGCGTTCAAGACGAGGTTGCCGCTGTGGGCCGTATCACGAAGTTTTGCGAGATCGTATCCCTCGACGAACTCTTCGGTGAGATAGTATTCACCGTCGAGCTCACCCAGATCGAGCGCTTGTACGATATTGGCGTGAGATAGTGAGCAGTGCAGACGAATCTGTTGCAGGTAGCGCTTTATGAACGCTTCGTCGGCAATGTCCTGGCGCAGCCGCTTTATGACGACGGTTCGACGAAAACCCTCGACTCCATGACTTGTCGCCAGAAAAATCTCTGAGATACGCCCGATCGCTATGCGCTCGGCTAACTCGTACCGCCCAAAGAAGACCTGGCCGCTATTGGCCTCGTCCGACATGCCGCCCCTATTGCACCTTCAACACTGGAAATTACTCCGTCTTGAGGCAATTTGCCAAACGATCGCCGACCATTGTTCACGATTTTTTTTGAGGGCGCCGCCCAGTGGCCTATTCTCCACAGTGCAGAGGAGCCCCGCGGGGTACTTTCTGGGCTACGGATGGCCGTGCGGAGTGTTTCACTATTGGAGGACAGGATGTCTTCGTCATACGCTCGATTCGTTTTTCCCATTCTGATTCTATCTGTTGCTCTGGCGTGTGGACCCAGCGCTCCCGAGTCGATGGAGGATACCGCTCTATACCACCTCGAGCTTGCACAGGGGCACTGGGACGGCGGTGAGGTACCGGCAGCAATCGAGGAGTGCCAGTTCGCATTGGCTCTGGATCCCCAGCTTGCCGAGGCTCATTTTCTCTTGGCGTTCATTTTCAGCGGACGCAACTTGCTGCCCCAGGCAGTTCAGCACTACCGCCAAGCTCTGCTCCTGAGGCCGGACCACCATGAGATTACCAACAATCTCGGCGTCGTTTTCCTTCAACTCGAGCGATGGGAGGAGGCCGAGGAACTCTTCATGCAACTCACTGAGATTCCGAGCTACGCTACCCCAGGCCATGCATACAACAACCTAGGTTGGGCTCGATTCAAACAGGATCGAATCCGTGAAGCCCTGGCCGATTTCGAGATGGCAACCTATCTTCAGCCCGATTTGTGCTTGGCCTACAACAATCAAGGCCTAGCTCTTATCGAACTCGAACGATTCGATGACGCAACCGATATACTGTCTCGCTGTATCGAGCGATGCGCTCGCTATCCAGAACCGCGCTATCATCTCGGACGGATTTATCATGGAACCGGGCGATACACAGAAGCGGAGACGCTCTTCGAAGAATGCGTCGAAATGGGGCCCTACACTGATTTGGGTCGTCGCTGCACTGAGTATCTGGATGTATATCAACCTTCCGCCCGCAGATAGGGGCGCTCCTCCGTCCCTGAACCCGACACTCGGACAGGGGCCGTTTAGAGGTGGGCTGGTGAGTTCACCACCATTGCCGCCGCGGCGGATTCTCTAGAAATCCTGCCTCAACTCGAGACCGACATTCCAGATCGTACCTCCAGTCTCCATTGCCCCCTGTTCGAGGGCCCCGTGCTCGGTGTCTTTGACTGTATTGCGCGGAACGAGCTGGTTGAGTTGAAGATGAAAGTCAATCGTCATGGGGAGTTCGGCCACTTGCAAGGGATCGGGGAAGGTAGCACCGCCGCCCAGAGAGAAGACGTTCACGCTGTTGTCCATCATCGACGTGTAGCCGACCTGATCAGGTAGAATTGCCGGGCGGTGGAAATAGCCGGCCCGCGTCACGAATATGTCATTGATCTGCCACTCGATTCCAAATCGCGGAATGACCACGTCTTGTGCACCCAAGTTCAGATCCGTTGATTGAATATCGAAAAGGGTACTCACGGTATCCTCTTCGGGCCGCAGCTCTTCGTCAGTTACAACGGCGCTGATTTGTGCGGTGGGATCGGGTGCAGAGCTCCACAGTGCGATGGTGAGATCGGCCGCGAGCAGGATGTCCGGTTCGGCGATTCGGTAGGCCGTCCCCACATTGACCTGTCGCGGCGAGTACAGCGTGGTTCCCGCGACGTCCAGAGTGAGGGTCCCAACGCCTTCGAAATCAAAGAGAATCGGAAGGTCGTAGGTGAGTTCCAATTCGTCCCTGAAGGTGACGCCGAGTTCGAAGGGCCCGTAGCCGGTGCTCAGACCGACAATGGGACCAGTGGTGCCGGATAGTTCGACGGTCAGCGATCGCGATTCCATACGGCGGTCAATGACGTCGCCGGTGACATTCACTCCGGAGTCGAGAGCCGCCAGGATCTGAACACCAACCCCGATGCGGAGCCAGTCGGTAATCCGAAATCCGATCGCGGGAGCGATGACCAGATGGTCGGGCAGACCTTCGTACATGTAGAAAAAGGGTCTGGCAGGATCGATGGCTTCCAACCGCGTCAGTTCGATGAGCGGAACAAAGAGAGCGAATCCGATTGAGACCCGGTAGTCGATTCGACCCCCCAAGGGGAAAACAAAACCGAGACTCAAACCCATGTTTTGAGAGGGCAGTTCGGGCTCCGCTTGGTCGGGTACATCCGATTCGATGTACATCTGCGGATTGACGTAATTGGTCGCCAATCCGAAGTGGGTGTTGCGACGCAACACGAGATTTGCGGGATTGTAATAGATGGCTGCGTGGTCTCTAGCCGCTGCGCCTTGGGCGCTTCCCATAGCAGTGGCGCGCGAGCCAAACCCGAACACATCGAAGGGGGAGGCCTGGGCAGAACTGGACGAAACCAATAGGACTGCAAAAACGAGTGAGGAGAGGTACCGCATCGCCTAAAAGCTGAGCAGGAGCCCCACATTCAAGTCGAGCTGGACGGACAGTTCATCGAAGAGCACCATCGAGTAGACATCGACGAGGAGGCCCACATTGTCGGTGAAGAAGTAGGCGTAGCCGAAGCCGACACCGCCGTGAAACGGGCCTTCTCTGGTTGTGTCGACAAACTCAACCGTGGGGCTGAGGTCGACGGTATGTCGGATGTGACCCCAACCGCCACCGAAGGAGGCGTACATTCGGGTCGGTCCGTCGAGCAGGAAGTACCATTTCAGTTTGCCGCCGACGATGATTTCGAGCTCGACTCCGTTCTCGAGCAAGACAGTCTGAAGACGCAGGAAGGGACCAAACTGGAACGCGTCGGCAAAGTAGAAGCCGATATCGGCAAAGAAATGGAGTGGGGTTAGCGCAACACCCGGATTCAGGTCGACGCGCCCACCCATGACCAAGGGTTCGCCGGTGGCGAGTCCACCGCCAGAGCCGACCCCCAAGGCAATCGCGATGACTTCATTGATTGCGTTGCCGGTTTCTGGTCCATCTCCGTCCAGAATGACCACGGTATGCGGGGCGTTCGGCGTGGCGCTGGTGGCCAGAATTCGGTCGTCGGGACCCACTGCCTGAAGGAAGTACTCGACTTGGAGCCCTGCATCCTCTGTGAAGCTGCCTGGAACCGTCGCGTAGAACTCCGTGGGGCTGCTCAACATCATATTCGAGAGATGGTACCGGGTCTGCCCGTGAGCTCTGTAACCCAACACGATTCGATGAACTCCGGCCCCGCCGGGAATGCTGGCGGTCACTGTCAGAGGTTGACCGGCCCGAACCGTAACGGGTGGGGCGTGGGTGAGTAGTTCTTCCGGTGGCTCGATCGTCTGATTGGGCACACGCTCCCGCGCGGCGGCGAGCAGAGCCTCAAGCTCGGGGTTCGTGTAGTAGGGATTGAGAACGGCCTCAGGGGCCTCGAGCAGACCGTCAACGAACCGCTGAATCGTGATCTCGGGGTCCGCATACAGTGCGTGCTCAACGATACCCAACATCATGTGGACATCGGCCAGGGCCTCGCCGTGGACCGCATTTTGCTCGGCGACACCGACCGCTTCTTCGAGAACTCGGACCGCATCTTCGAGCTGCAGCGTATCGTAGTGATCGAGCGACTGATCGACGAGCGCTTGAATCCGCTCCTCGGGCGTTGGGCTCTGGCCAAACGCCAGAGTCGGCGAGAGCACAATCAGAGCCCCGATCAGCAACGTGACCGAAGTGAGGAGTCTATAACTTGAGACACATTTCATTTGAGTTACTGCGCGACAATATGGAATTCAACACGGCGATTTGCAGCTCGACCGTCAGCTGTCTCGTTCGTCTCGATAGGTGATTCTTCGCCGTGACCAACCGATGTGGTTCGCCCAGCGCTGATTCCCGCTCTAATCAAGTAGGACCGGACGCTACCGGCGCGCTCATCGGAGAGGCGCAGGTTGTAGCGAGCCGATCCAGAGCTGTCGGTGTGGCCTTCTATGCGAAGCTCCATCCCCGGATTCGACGCGAGGATAGACACAATCTCGTCCAAGATTGGGTAGCTGTCAGGCAGAATATCCGACGAGTCATAGGCGAAGTGAATCTGCTCCGTGATTTCGATGCGATCGTCGTGAATGACGGTAAACTCGAGCTCGGGTTCGGGGTCATCCTCGGGACAGCCGTCCTCATCCTCGTCCCCATCGAAATCTTCGGGGTCGTTGGGGCATTGGTCGTCGTAGTCGAGAACGCCGTCGCCATCGTTGTCTAGGTCCGGGCAGCCGTCCTCATCCTCGAATAGGTCGAAGTCCTCAGGATCGTTGGGACACTGATCCTCGAAGTCGTAGAGACCGTCGAGATCATTGTCTTCCTCGGGTCAGCCGTCCTCATCCTCAAAATCATCGAAGTCTTCTGGATCCAGCGGGCATAGGTCGTCGTTATCGAGGATCCCATCGCCGTCAGAGTCGGCTACGAAGTCGGGCCAACACTCCGGTCGGACATCGACGATCGCGGCCGCCGCATCGGCATTGATGTGGGCGATCTCTAGGTGGTGCGTCGCTTCGAGATAGGAGCCCCGGTCGAGTTCGTAGTTTCCGAAATCGAGATTCGACTCGGCCATCGCGAGTTCACGCTCGGCACAGCGATAAGCTGCCTCGCGAATCCGATCGAGGGTCGACCCAACGTAAAGCGCTTCGGCCTGCAGCTGTTTTCCAGATGCGCAGCCCGTTGTGGCCGTCGACAGGGCAGTTATCAAACCCAGCAGTCCCAGGATGACGACTGAAGCGTTGAGCTTCCAGTATGAAGCCGGCCCACTCTGCGAATGAACGACGATGGGGCTGTGCACTGTATTCACCAACTGGGTTCGCACCAGATTCTCTCCATGTCTCCTGCAACTACGAGCCAGCGGAGACGCCATTCTTGGTCCTATTCGCCCAGACCGTCGTCATCCAATCCCAAACCTGGAGCGTTCCTGTTGGGATTCGCAACCGCCCGCTCCAGAGCCGCTTCGGCCAACTCGCGGGCACGCTGTCCGTACTCTTCAGCGTGTTGGAAGTCGGAATACCCCCATTCTTCTTTGGCTTTCTCGAGATATTGAACTGCGCTCACATACTCGTATGTGGCGAACTCCTCCGCCTGCTCCATTTCTGCTGCCCGAACGGCGAGCTCGGCGTCTCGAATTGTGGGAGTCGAAATTACAGCCCCGCAAGCCCCTAAAAGGGTGACCATGCCGCAGAGGCACAGCACTGGGACGAAAAACGCTCTAACCATGTTCATACCCCATCGTCCCAAAGTGACAGGACGGCGGGTACAGGCATAGCAAGAGCGGAATTACCATGTCAACTTAGTGTGAACATGGTAAAGCTCTATAAAGGGTTAGGTCTCCAATGATTCTACAGGTTTTATTTACCAGAAGACGTTGCTGGCCTATACTCACGTCAATGCGGGTCACCACGCCCTAAATGGGCATGCAACCCAGTACCGCGTCGCGAAACGAGGGTTCCCATGTCCCGGCCCAAGGGGCTACTTGAATATGTCGTGGTTTTTGAGAACGGACGACGTTCCGACCCGCTATCTCTGTCTACTCTCAGAGAGATGATATCCGGAGGCCTCATTGGTGAGGGCGACCGGGTCTCGAAGGACGGCTCCGAGGCATCTGAGTACTACCTGTTCGATGAACTCGTCGACCTGTGGGATGTCGAATCCGCGACCTTCGATATTGGTGGAGATCCCCGCGACGACGGGCCCATCCTGGCAAGTATCAGGACAGCTTCCTCTCCGCCACCCGTGCCGAGCAGGCAACCGGCCCCGCAGAGTCCCCAGGAAGAAGACGAAGGCAGCACCTCGAACCTGGGAGTTCGGGCCGCACAGGACGTATTGACTGCGAGTCTCGGAGTCGAGTCCGGTGAGCCCCTGCCAGCCGAGACCGCGGCACTTCTGGACGACATTGCTTCGATGTTGGAATTCGAGATCGCAGATCTCGGCTCGGCACCCGCAGCGCCGCCAGTACAACCCGTCAGCCCGGCGCCGCTGCCCGCACCACCAGGTTTTGCTGGCTACGACGCCCTGTCGGATGATCTACTCGACCCGGTCACGATTCGTGACCTTCTGTTTGACGCATCGCTCTACACGGCACTGGCCGTCTCCTACGAAGCCACCGAACAAGAGCTGAACGAGGCCTATCTCACACGCGCCGAGCTGATCGCTCAGCGTCAACGAGTCATGACGACCAAGGACATCGACCAGGTCGCGGCCCTCGAAGATATTAGGCGCCTGATTTTCCAATCCTTCGAGTTTCTTCGCAACGACGCAAAGCGGACCGCCTATGATCGTGCAGGCCAGCGCTCGGGTTCTTTCAAACCGTCAGCCCAGGAGTTGGGGCTGACCAGAATGGACCCAGACTCGCAAGAGTTCAGGACCACTGGCACCTTCTCGAGCGCGAGCAGAATGGCGCTCAAAAACCGCACCAAGGGCGACATCACGCAGCGCCTCAAGCAGTTCACGACCGCCAGCTTGCCGCAGGTCAATCGCTCTCGTTTGAGCGGTTCGATGCCTGCCCTGAGATCGATCGATGATCCACTGCTCGGGCAAAACGCGGGGCCGCGAGTTTACACCGCGCCGCACAAGGCCCTCGAGTCGGGTGAGCTGTCCACCATCGGGCTGAGTGACGCCAAACTCTTCAAGGGTGAAGTACCCACCGACGCACGCGAGCGGGAAGAGCGGTCGAAAACCTCCGACAAGCCGAGGGCACACCGCCGCACCTTCGAAGCGCTTGATATCACCGGCGAGCAAGATGCTGTCCAGTGGGGTTCCCTAAGCCACCAGAGGGGGACCGGCTTTCTACAGGCCGCACTCCTGACAGTCGGGCTTTGCCTTATCTCGATTGTGGTCGTCCTCACCACCGAATTGGGTGCGAACGAATTCGACTACAACGGCCCCACCGAGTGGTTCTACGGCAGAAATGGGCTTCTGATCGTGGGGGCGATCCTCGCACTGATCGCACTCCGGAAGGAGTCCCCAATCGCACTCGGTTTTCGGCCTGCCATACTCTTTTCGATCCTGGCCGTGATGATCGGAGTCGCCCTCGGCTTTGTTGGCTCATTTGTAGCCCCGATTCGGATTGCCGAACCAAAACCGCTCTTAATCATGGGCGTCATCCTGCTCCAGGCCGTGGCTCACGAAACCTACTTCCGCGGCTTTGTGACCCGAGTACTACTCCTCGAAATGAAGAGCCCAATGGTGGCGGTTTTCACAAGCTGCTTCTTCTACGGTGTGTTCTATCTGACCTTCAGAAACGTCATGGTCCAAGAGGGTTTCTGGCGCATCTACTACAGCCTCTTGCTCTACGGCTTCGGGCTGGGCGGTGTCTACGGATGGCTCTACTACAAGTCGAAGAGCGTCTGGCCGAGCTTCCTCGCTCATTTCCTGACCATCATGGTCACGTTCCTCACCTCTAGAGTAGCTTGAGTCGTGCGCAAGTCGGGCTGGGTACTTCCGACGTTGCTACTGATTCCTCTACTGGCCTGGTCATGGCGCCAGCTGCGCTCAGACCAGCCGCCCTTGACCTTCACAACCGCCAGTATGCAAGTCGAACTGGGAACCAAAGAGCCGCAACCCGGCCTGCTCCAGTGTACTCCCAGCGACGAGGTGCTCAGCACAGAGCTGGCGGCGCTACAATACGTCCACTTCTCAGGGCAGCCATGCGCCGAAGATAGGGGCACGCATGTGCTCGAAGAGTGGCTCGGTGGCAGGTTGCTCTGGAGTCCTGGCAATACGATACGAGTCGAGAGATGGTAAGCCGTCTTCTGTGGGCCAGCATTGCCGGAATCCTATTTGCCCAAGCCTACCTCCACTCGGCCCCCTTCGCTCTGGCCGGTGCAGTCGCTCTGGGACTTGCGCTGAGGCCTCCCTTCGACCGGAATTGGCGACGGCAGATAGCGAGAGTCTTCATCGTTCAACAAATCTGGATCGCCCTGCACGGTTGGGGGTTCCTGCACTACGGCTGGAGGCTATATGTCGCCACGCTCTTCTACTTCGCGCTTTCCGGCGCCCTGCTGTCGATTCTGGTGATCGGTTTCGCCCGCAGGCCTCGGGTAGGCCCGCTGCGGGTGGCCGCAGCTTGGATGACGGTGGAAGCGCTCCACCAGGTCGGATCCTTCGGCTTCCCGCTTTTTTTGGGCGGGACCCAAATCGAAATGCCGTGGCGCACCTCGATGGGCGTTATCGGGGCTGTCGGCCTGAGTGGTCTGATTATCGGGTTGGGCGTCGCTGCCACCCGTGCTCGCATGTCGGCCCTTCGCTGGGCAGCAGCCCTCGTTGTGTTTTCACTCTTGGGTCTGTGGCAGCCCGGGATAGAAGAGGTTGGCGAATCACAGGATGTAGCGATTGTTCAGGGCGGTGTCCCCAGTTGGTTCTACCAGATCGTGGATGACTCGGAAGCGGCTGCCTATCTTGTCGAGGACCACTATTTCGGGCTCGCCGAAGAGGCATTTGTCGGCGGTCCTGATCTCGTCCTGCTACCCGAAGCTGCACTCCACCACGCAATTGCCCAAACTGGTGACTATTCGGTTGATCCATTGTTTCGAGCCTCGGACAACCCAGAGAACGCAACGACCCAGCTTTTGACTGGAGCCTATCGAGAGACCTGGGTCGGAGACGATCTGCGCCTCTACAACTCGGCCCTCCTGCTCGATGCGTCAGACAGCCGGCACCTAATCGCTGTGGTCGACAAGCGTCTGCTGGCCCCCGTCGTCGAGTCCCTGTTTACGCCAGGAACCGGTGATGGTCTGGTCGAGGCCCGCGCTATGACGATCGGCGTGCTCATCTGCTTCGAATCGATCTATCCCAGAATGGGCAGGCAAGTTGCGGAATCGGCGAGCGTGGTAGCGATTCTCACCAACGACGCGGGCTTTGTACGAGCTCCAGTGAGCCTCACGCACGCCCGCCAGGGTTGGAGCCGAGCGATCGAACTGGGACGGCCGATCGTACGCTCTGCCCAAGCAGGTATCTCCTTCATCGTCGACCACCGGGGACAGATCCAGGCCCAGCTCGACTTCTTCGAGCAAGGTGTTCTGCGTGGAACGGTTCAACCCACCACTGGCTGGACCTGGTTTACCCTCTTCGGCTTCATGCTCGCGCCGGTTGCGGGGTTACTACTCTGCCTCTTCATCGTTCTGGGTGACCGCCGGTTTGGAAAGCCCGCGGCGGTAGAGCCAGCCGAGGAGGCCAAGGATGAGGGCGTAGCCGACAAGGAAACTGGCGTACCCTGAGACGTTGTGCATCGGACCCATCGCAAGCTCGCTGCCTCCGTGCTCACCCAGAGTCGAAATCGTGGCGATTCGAGTGCCGTTCACAAGCAGTGAGAAGGGCAGGGCCAGAACAACCAGAACCAGAAGTTGGCGCTCGCGAATCCGGAAAATTAGACCGAGAAGCAAGGTGTACAACGACAGTGCTGCCAACGTGTTGACCCCACTGCATGTCTCATCGACTAGGTTGTAGAAGGTAGGGGTGAGTATCAGGAGGTCTTGCTTTTGTACCTCGAAACCGAGGACCGTCAACCACACACAGGCCACGTTCGCCGACAAGTGTTGCAGCATCAGCTCGAATCGGGCCATCCATCCTGTAGTTAGAGGCGCCATCAAAATGAGTGGCGTGAGCGGCAGTAGGTAACGCCCGAGCAGTTCGCGTCCGCCGACTAGCCCAACAGCTGCCCCGACGGTGAGCCAAAACCCCACAGCCCCGACGATCGGTTCATCCAACACCCAGGCGAGGCAGTTGACGCACAGGGCCAGTAACGTTGCGACGACAAGGACGTGCGAGGAGGTGCGTGAGCGGGTTCGGTCGTCGTCGGTTCGAAAACGGATCCAACAGGCGACGCCGGCGATAATCGGCATCATTGCGCTGAACGAAACGTCGATGAGTTCGTTGCTTCGCCACCAACCGAGGAGGTCTGTCAGGAATGGGACAGTCGAAGCGATGAGGACTACTGCGAAGGCGAGCCGGCGCATCATCCTCTCTCGCGTTAGTCAGCGCACTCGCAGCTGTCGCTGCAGCTGCTGCACTCCCCAATATGGCCCGTATCACAGTCTTCGTTTACAGACCAAAGAACCTGGCCGGCCTTCGACTCGTCCTCTCCTTCACCCGAAGTCACTGCGCCGACTGTTCCACCGCAGGCATCGTCATTGATGAAGATCTTGTAATACGGGTTCGGGAAGCCGCCGCCATACGGATACTGGCGTACCCGCACTTGGTAGTCGCCCGCCGGCAGGTCATAGAAAGCGAATTCACGGCCCGGGAAGTCCGCGACCGATCGCGACACCTGAGTCTCGCAGACGTAGTGGTCGCTCTCTGGGTCCAATTCGGGCAGACAGGGGCAGTCCTCGTCCGCCGGGAAACCACACTCGTAAACAGTCTGGTCAATCCCATCCCGCAACGGATCGGGATACAGTAGGGCAATCGCCTGGCCTGCTTCATCGAAGTGCCTGAGGTACAGTTCGATGTCGCCGCCTTCGGTGGTGAATGAGAACCAGTCATCTTTGTCCCAGCTACAGAGCGAGCCCACGTGATCAGACGCGGAAGTTCCCGGCTCTAGAACACAGGTCTCGTCAGTACAACCGAGGTCGTTTGGTCCGGGATAGCGATCCCAATCTTCGGGCGTCAAATCCCACGGATCGTAACGTTCCGGCGGTGGACAGTCTCGCCCGCCCGCGCCGTTTACCTCGACCAAGATGTCGTAATCGGCCCCAGCCACGAGACTTCCCGCGTCGACCGTAAGCCGGTAGGTCGCTACAATCTTGCCCGCTGGGGCGTTGGCTGTCCCGTCGATGAGGATGTCGTAACAGGTGTTCGCTGACTCGCAAGCCGGTGTCACATCGACCCCGTACCGGAATTGATCGGAGCCTTCTCGGCCGAAGAAGACTTCGACTTTCTCGGCGTTATCCTCGGCGTCATCGCCGTTCATTCGAACGCGCACTGTATACCGGTCACCTTCGAGAAAACGTAGGTGGTAGACGTCTTCGTCGGAGGGACAAATCACGAGATTATCAGCCGGCAAACATTCGCAGAACGCCGTGTCGTCGGTACCGCAGGTCGTCGTGAGGAACTCGCCGCAGCCGTCGCCCCAACCAGCCAACAACGTGGCTCGGTGAAGCAGTTCTGGATGCTCGGAGTCGTTGGGCTCGAGTTCGTCATCCTCACAGGGCGTTTCAATGTAGTCGATCGTCAACGAGTAGGACTCGCCGAGTACCGGGATGAGTTCATCATCGTCCGGGTTGCTGCTGGCGACCCGCACGAAATAGATGGCTGCTTCCCCGTCGACTGTGCCGCCCACTCGTTCGTAGATGGGTTCGTCGGTCAGAAGCACACCACTGGGCAGACCGGTTGTATCCATCTCGACCAACTCCCGATCCTCCCCGTCGAGTACCCATTCGTAGATGGTCATTTCGAGGGCGTCGTCTTCCTGGAAGAGGGAGGCTTGCAGGAACCCTTCTGATGGGGCCCGGAAAATCTGGACCAGATAGAAATCCTCATCTAGATCCACGGAATCATCGACTACTGCTGGGCAGATGCGCGCTTCCTCGAAGGACGCGGTGGCAGGCCGACTCGGGATGATGAACTTGCTATCGGTCGGCAAGTCCTGGGCATTTTCTGGGGTATTGTTGTGTCGGTCGGCACCCAGCGCGATGCTATCATAGTAGTCTCGTTCACAGCGCGCCGTTCCCATCCCGCTCTCGAACCGAAAGGTGTAGGCCGCTTCTGCGCTCCCTCCGGGGATTTGCATACGGAAGTAGTACTCATCGGTGGCAGCCACGGACCGGTCCAGAATCCGGTCGTCTGTGTCGTCCAAGTCGGCCGGATTGTCCCAGGCGCCGGCAGAAACGATGGAGTCGGCTTCCAAATCGACACCCCCATCTGTACCCAAGTCCATTTGTATTCCGGGATGACCGTCACGCGAATCAGTGACCGCTGTCAGGGTTTGACCGGCAAAGAGCACCATGCTGAAGAAGTCCACGTCGCCCGTGCACATGGTGAGGTCGGTGAAACTGCGGTCGACCAGGCGGCCGGCTGAGCCCAGAGGTGTAGCAGAAATCGTGCTGTTGTTCACCTCGAGAGGGTCTGCTTCGCAGAGGAACGGGCGGTCGAGCAGCACTTCGAGTGAGTAGTCGACGCACTCGAGACCGACCGTGAAGACTTGAACGAAATAGAGTTCGCTTTCGGGCACGAGGTAATCGTTAACCTGAACGTCGGTCGGTACTTCGGAATCGGTCGGTCGGAACACCACGTCCCCACCGTTGTTGAAAAAGGACATCGCTATGAAGCCCTCCGATTGCGCGTGCACCGATATGCGGTCGCCGGCGTTGAGATACATGACGTAGTGGTCGAAATCGGCGCCGGTTGACGCGGTAGCATCGGCACACCAGCTGTCCTCAGTGTCGTCACATGGCCTCAGATCAGTTGAGCCGGTGCAGTCCCGGAAGCTGACCACGGCGTCGCCAGAGTAGAATGGAATACAGGTAGCCGTAGAGCGGGTATCGTCGCGAATCACGTCCGTCTCGAGGGCATCGAGACACCCGCTCTGGCATCGGCCGGTGAGTGGATTGCAGGATTGACCGTCCGGGCAACTGTCCTCGGTTTCGTCGCTCTCTGGCGTACAGTCGACTTCACATTCTGGGGTCGAACAATGCGTACCCAGCGGGCACTCCTCATCTGCGACGCAGCCGCACTGATCTGTCGCGACCGAGCAAACCTGCCCGTCGGGGCAGTGGCACTCGTCGCCGTCACAGCCAGGTATGCAGCGCTGCAGTGTCGGTGAGCAGAATTCGCCAAGCGGACACTCGTCGCAGGCTCCGTCCGGGTCGCAGCGCGGGATCCCGCAGTCACGGGTTTCGGGATCGCATATGAGTTCGTCGAAACAGGTGTCCTCGTCGGCCTCTGTTTCCGGATCGTCCGGTAAGCAGCCGTCCTCACAAAACTCACCGTTGCAGTACAACCCGTTGTAGTCGCCGCCATCCCAACAGTCTTCGTCAGTGGCGCACTCCTCAGCGCAGCACACATGATCGGGGCAGCAGTGGGTGTCCTTTCCGCACTCGCCCGGTTTACAGCCCGGCGAGCAGACCGGATTGTCGAGCTCCAGGTCGCAGTACGTTCCGAACGGGCAATCCGCGTCTCCGTGGCAGCCGTCGATACAGGTGTGCGTGGCCAGATCGCACAGCGTCCCGGGCCGACAGGTATCTGACCCATCGTTGCGGATTCGGCATCCAGGCTGGCACGTCTCGGTCGACTCCTCGCAGTAGAACGCGCTGATCCTCCCGTCGTCGTTGCAAAACGCATCACACGTTTCTGGATCGTCGTCTTCGGCGCAGGTGCACGGTGTCGCCTCACAGGAGTGCGACTCTGTGTCGCATTGCAGGCCGCTACCACAATTGTCCGGTTCGCTTCGGCAGCCCTCTAGGCAGACGTCCAAATCAGGATCGCAATAGAAGCCCTCTAGGCAGATTTCGTCACCGCGGCAGGCACTACCCTGGCATCGTCGAGAGACCTCGTCGCAGACTAAGGGCACCTCCCCAACGGGCGCGATTGGGCAGTTATTGGGCTCAATCCGGCAGCCTTCCTCACAGCCCGACTCAGGATCGCAGTATTGGTGATCCTCGCAGTCGTCATCTTCTTCACAACCAGCAACGCATTCCCTCGAGTTTGGGCTACAGTGAAAATCGTCTTCGCAGGTATTGGGATAGAGGTCGCAGTCACCGCAGTTGTCGGGATCGACCCGACAACCGGGCTCGCACTCTCCGTCGTCGCAGTATTGACCCGCGGCGCAATCTTCGTTCTCCGTCGCGTCGGTGCAGCCCGATCGTTCGTCCACGGTGTCAGGAGTTACGTCTACATCGCCCGAGTCAGGAATATCCATGTCCCCCGCGTCGGTCGGTGGGCGAACACACAAACCAGCGTCGTCACAAACAAACGGTGCCGAGCAGTTGCATTCGAAGCCCGCGTCGTTGGTTGGCGGAGTATCGCAGTCGCAGGCCTGGAACCAAGCTAACGTGAGCGGGATGGCGAGGACCAGGAATCGGGCCCTGATCTGTTCGGATACCGAACGGGATCCGTCTCGTCGCATGTGCACTTTCCTTTAACGGTGTACCTGGGGTGGCTACCTAAGCCTGACCACAAGGTAATGTAGCGATCACCGCGAGTGGAAGCAAGGAAGCTAAGGCCCGGTTGTTCCCGGTACCCGATCGAGAGGTTGAGGCGCAGTAGGCTCCGGCATGTCCGGTTGAATAGAACGCACAAGTGGAAGAGTGTCCCACTGGATTCGTCCGTTGCGGACCCAGCCCAGTAGCACGTTTTCTGCACCGGCCGGATTGGAACAGATGGCCCTCGTACGAGCAGCGACAACCACGTGTGGATGGTCCATCGACTCGAGGTCGTCGCTCCAGGTCACAGAGTACGAATACCGGACCGAACTCGGCCGGAATGAGAGCAATTCCCAGCCGTTTTCTGACCAGCTGTCCTCTGTGGCGCGGGGTCTAGATATGCACGGTGTGATGGCGGGCGTTCGAGGAAGCGACAGTTGGATTCCCCGCGAAAAGGCCTCGCCGACCGCTTGGCTCAACTCCAACAACAGTGCTTCGCCTTCAGACTCTTGTATCCACTTGATTCGATTGGCAATCGCGTTACCGAGTAAACTACCGACCATCATCGAGGTCACCTCGACCGAGGGTGATGCTGTGAACGTCGGCCCTCGAGCGCCAACACTCGCGACCATCCCCTCAAAGTACCTGAGGTCGTGTGGGTCCGCATTGCTCGCGACCACATCAGGAAACGCCGTCGCAGTCGCTGACGCTACGCTAGCCTCTGAAAACACGGCGTGGAGTGTCAGGTTCAAGACGTTTTCTGACGGAATCGTCCCACTCAGTTCGACCAATCGCGCCCGTTCCGAGGCCAAGAGAATGACGCCGACAGGCGCAAGCCGTTCACCGCTGTCCAAGAGGTGCACTGGTAGGTCCGGATCGAGAGCTTGGCCGAGGACGGATCGGTTGGCCAAAGTCCCACTCGAGGCTTGTTCCGCCCACTCGAGGATTCGACGCTCCCCGTCTGGCGCCACCCCGCGGCCCACGACGAGGAACTCCCCTCGAAGAATGAACACGCCGTTTCCGTAGAACTGCATTTCCGGAATATCACCCAACACGGGGTGAGCGACCTGCGGGGCATCCGGAAGCCAACCTGCTGTCGAGTAGTCACCTTGGCAGGCAAAAATCGACTCGCCGCCGCCCGCACCGAAGGCGCACGCTTCACTTGCCTCTAGAAACGGCGTGAAGTGTTCATCCAGAAACGCCAAATTGGCAGGAGTGAAAGACACGGGGTTGTTGTAGCGAAAGACCTCCTGCCAAGAATCATGAACTGACTCCATCTGAAGGACGCTGAGGTGAAAGTAAAGGGCGGACTCGCACACCTCGGGCAGAAAGCCGAGCAACGGAGCGCCCTGCCCGCTCGCCTGGAACAAGGTGCCGGCCGCCCCTTCGGGCATTTCTGCGACCGGAATCTCCAGCTCGAAGTAGGCGGAGATGGGTGAAGGTTCTACGTCTTCCTCTGGCGTGACCGTGGGCTCCGCGTGCTCAGGGGCGGGCTCACTGGTGGTGGCTGCCGGGGCGACTGCCGGAGTCGGTTCCGGCTCTCCAGTCCCGCTCTGCTCCGTATCTTCCGCTGATCCGCATCCGAACGTGCCGACAAGACACACGGTGATCATCGCTGTGAACGCTATTCTAACTGCCATATGAGTCTCCCAACGGACCGAGGCGACTCTACCATTTGTCATCCCAAAGTGAAGACGGATTTGAAGCGGTTGAGTTCAACGTCTACAATCGGGGCTCCATGTTGTGGCAACAAAAATCTCGCTACATTGCTTGCGTCACAGCGGCCCTGCTCGTTGGATGCTCGAGTCAGAACGAGATCTCCTCGGACCAATCCGACAGTTCAGCTGTGGTAGACTCGACCGACACGGCCCAACAGACCGATACCGAGCCAACCGATTCGTCAGCTGCTGACCTAGTCGCCCAAGATACCTCCGACGCATTGAGTTCGGACGCTGCTGAGGATCCCATCCTCACTGACCGGACCCAATTGGATAGGGACTCAGACGGCGCGCTGGATCGACGACAAGACAGCGAACTGCACAATGTCGACCAACCGGATGCGTCAGCGGAACTCGATACTCCCGTCGACAGCGGCCCGGATGTCATTTCGGAGTTCGACATCCCGTCGGATCCGGATATCACGACCGATCCTGTGGATGGTCAAGACCCCGTGCTCGACCAGGACCTCGAATCAGACACCCCCGATCTCGCCGACGAGGACGTTCGGCCACCTATCGATTGCCCCGAGTCAGACTGGGAGGTGCAGTTCCAAGACCGCACCGACGAGGTCGGGCTTGCACCATGGTCGACCAGAGGTCAGCCCCTCGGAGCCGTTGTCGTCCTAGACGTCAATGGCGACATCTACCCTGACCTGTTTTCGCCTTCGGACGGGGAGGTCGCTCACCTGTACATCAATCAAGGTAGCTGGACATTCGTCGAAGCAACCGAAGGAAGTGGAATCGAAGACATCGCGCTCGGCGAGTTTGCCGCCGCGAGAGACTTCGATAATGACGGCATAACCGATCTGTTCGTATCAGCCGGGTGGCGAGACTACATCTTCCTCGGGGACGGGGAGGGCCATTTCGAGGATGTCAGTTCCGAGTGGGGCTTGGGCGCTTCTGTCGCGAGTCGGGAAGCGTTGGCTGTGGCCGATTTTGACGGCAATGGCTGGCTGGACGTCTACGAGAGCCGTGGAACGGTTCCTGTCTCGACTACCGGGAAAGCAGACCGGATTTTCTTCAACCAAGACGGCTATTTCACAGCCCAACTCCTCGATGCGATGGGCCACCCCAAAGCTGCCGCCGCTGTCGACTGGGACAGGGACGGTTGGGTCGACTTGTTCATCGGCAACGACTTCGGCTGGATTCTCGAAGGCAATGCGCTCTTGCGAAACCTCGGTGAAGCAGACGAGGAAGGTGATTGGCGCTTCGAAAACGTGGCATCCGAGTGGGATGTTGCCCAAGAACTCGCGAGCATGAGCGCCACCGTGGCCGACTTCGACAACGACGGGGACCTAGACGCCTACGTAACCAATATGTGCGACAACCTCTTGCTGGTCTCCGAGGATGGCGTCGCCGTGGACCGTGCCCGCGAGTTTGGTGTGAACGCGGGGTACTTCTCCGATCCAGACCCACCCGAGCCCGAGCCCAACTGGCCTGAAGTCGATGAGGGCCGCACGCTGTTTTTCGAAACGTACTGCAGAGACCGTGGACCTGACGACTGGGTCCTCACCAGCTGGGCCTCGGTCTTTGCCGATTTTGACCAGGACGGTTGGCAAGAACTCTTCGTAGCAAACGGAAACCTCGGGCATTCCTACGGCTATCCGGACGGCACGGCGCAGCCAAACCTGCTCTTCAGAAACCGCTGCGGCCAAGCCTTCGAGCCCGTGGTTTCCGAGTGGCCCGACCTCCGAGCGCCCTCCAGAGGTGCTGTCGTCGCCGACTTCGACGTTGACGGAGACCTCGATCTAGTTTGGGTCGAAGCTGGTCATGGTTCCGACAGAGGCCTACGCTTTTTGTCGAACGAAAGCGTCGCGGGAAACTGGTTGAAACTCGAGCTCGAGGCGACGAGCACCCATCCTTCGGCGATCGGCACCAGTGTCACCCTCGCCAGCGGGTCAATCGAACAATACCGGCAACTCGATGGCGGCCAAGGGTACTTGGGGCAGCATGAGGCGATCGTGCATTTCGGATTGGCAGACGTCACCGCAGCTGACACGATCACAATCCGCTGGCCTAGCGGTCGGACCCAGGTCCTCGAAGGGGTCGATGCGAATCAAACGCTCCGTTTGGTCGAACCAGCAGTCGAGTGAAAAAGAGGTCGTGCTGACCCGATGCCTAGAGGCAGCTGGGACAGCGAGGTATCGGAGCGAATTGGTACTCAAAAGGCTGATCCGCGTCCGACGCGATGTGGACATAGATAGTCCGTTCGTCGGAGCCGGCGTTGATTTCGGGGGTGCGAATTCGTTTGTTTTCGACCACCGCTGTCTCATCGGTGACTGTCGCCAGAACTGTGCCGTCAGAATCGACGATCTCGAACACGAAGTCAGGTAATGGGTCGGTACTGCTCGGTTCGAAGTCGAAGGACAGATTCCAGTCGCCGCCCCTAGGCGGCGGAACGGTATAGGCCAACCAATCCTCATCCGTCCCTGTCGGGCACATGGCGAAGGCACCGCCTTGCCAGTTGATTTCGTAGGCTGTCCCACGTGTGTCGTTCGCTCCCTCAGGAACGTCCGACGGGTCGATGAAACACTCGTCCTGGCTGACCCGCATGCAGTAATCGGTTGTGTCGCCGCCTTCGAGCTGAAAGTCGTACGTTCCAGCCTCTACGTAGCCCTCCATCACAATCTCGTCGACCTGGAACGATGCCATTTCGACTGCGGGGACAACGTCGCCGTCCTGCAGGACTCGGACAGATAAGTTGGAGAGGTCGTCCCCAGTAATAATGAGCCGTAGGATGCCGTCGTCGACGGTCACGCTGTAGAAATCCGAGTTGTCAGGACAGCGATTTGAGCACACGTCCTCCTCGTCGAGGACGAGCTCCACAGCGTCCTCGATCTCGTGATTGTCGCGCTCCGAGACGCACATGGGCGCCGCACTGGCCAGCAGAGTATAGTCCACCGGTTCGCCGAACTCTTCGTCGAGCGACGCGACCACATAGTAAACCGTCTCGCTCGGATAGGCTCCGACGGCCAGTTTCATCGGCATGAAGCGCGTGTCGTTAATCTGGGCGAGGACCTCGCTGTCGCTGTCGTAGATCGCGACCCGAAAGCGTGCCGCACGCTGAGCTAGACTCGCCTCGGTCGCCAAATCCCAACTCTCGTCCAGGAACTTGATTCCCAGCCCAGGCCCGCACGGGGGCTCTGAATCCTCTTCGCACCGGAAGCAGTCCGGGTCGCCACTATCCGGATCACAGGTCACTACGGGCCCGACTGACGTCTGAAGCTGGAAGATATCCCTGTCCCCCGGGCACAACCGGAAAGCGTTCGGCTCACCGCTCTCGACGTCGCGACGCAGCGCCACGTCGCCGTCGATCGGGTCGTCGAATGAATCGGGGCCACCTTCAAATTCATCGTTTTCGCACAGCGGTAGTTCTTCGATGGCCAACTGGTATGGCAGGCCGATCGATCCCACGTCTTCTTCACTCGAAACCCTCAGGTAATAGGTGTAGGCGTCTTCCGTGGAATTGGAAACCGCAAGTTGGCCCGGCGGAGTGTCGCCCGAAACGGTCACGTACCGCAGCTCAGTCTCGTCGGATGTGTGGAGGCATGCGACGAGCTCCGTCGGATTGCCTGTTGCGCCTTCGATCGTGACGAGCAACCCGGTCGTCGTCTCCAGAGTAAGGTAATCTTGTTCGTCCTGACAGATTCTAAACTCGCCGACAGTACCATCAAACGGTAACGGGTCGCCGGACCGGTCACTTGGCACCGAAGCGCCAGCGAAGCTCTCGTTCGGTTCCGACGTATCGTTGATGCATCCGCGCTCTTCCCTCTCGATGGTGAGTTGGTAGTCGGCGCCTTCGGAGTCGATGACGCCATCGGCCGAGACCTGGATGAGATAGGTTCCGGGGGACAATTCTGGCGCAAACAAGGTAACACCCTCACCGGAATCGCTGGTGTCCGACAGGGCCCCATCACAGGTCCAGGCCCCACTGCTGCCCGTGACGTCGCTCCCGGTGCAGCCTGCAACCGCAGTGGAACCGTCGGCCTCGTAGAGGTCGACCTGGAAACTGGCTCCCGATTCGGAACTCAGCCCAATGTAAATCTCGCCATCGGTCGACACGATTTCCTGGGAGTACCAATCGGATTGAGCCGGGCAGAGATTGGCGCCATGGGCACCGCTGGACAGCGCAAATGGCTCAGACTTGGTGTCGTTCGGTTCAAACCCATCATCGATACACGGCGAGTCGTCCGACAGCGTATGCCACAACTTGTAGCGCAAACCGTCATCGCCAACACTAGCCGATACCCACACATAGTAGGTCGCAACCGGTAGATTGAAGGTCCAGAACCCCATGAAACCCAGGCTGCCCTCCACAAAGGAGTTTTCTGCCACTAAAACTCCGTCGCCGTCGAGCACGACGACCCGCACTGGGTTGTCCCCGGGGCTGTGCTGAATGCTGACACTCAGGTTTTGGCCCTCGACGGTGTTCACCACCCGATAGACGTCGACGTCGCCTGGGCAAAGGACTTGTGCACGCGAGTCGGACCGCTCTGGAATCAGCGGCAGACCTTCACCGATGCTGTCGTTGGGCTCGAACGGATCGAGGACGCACCCGTCGCTTTCACTGCTGATGCTCAAAACGTACGCTCTGCCCCGTTTCGGTGCGGCCGTCGTCGTCACTTGAACGTAGTAGGTACCCGCCGCCAAACTATTGAGAGACACCTCGCTTCCGTCGTCACCCAGTTCCTCCTCGGCGCCGTCCAATAACGTGATTGTGAATGGCCCTGGGTCGATCGGAGTCAAACTGGCGGTTATCGCCACCGGGCCGAGTGGGACCTCGATTTTGTAGACATCAGCGTCCTCACAGGCCAGAGCGGCCAATGACGCCGTCGACTCCCCGAGAACTGTCGCAGTCGCGGGTGTGTCATTGCCCCCCTCTCCTTCGTATTGGTCGGTACAATCGAAAGGCTCATCGACAACGATTGACAGCGAGTAGTTTTCGCCGAGCTCGGATGGGTCAGTGGCTGTCACCCGAACGTAGAACGTGCCGGGGTCGAGCTCGGTCTCAGATAGGCTAATCAGCGCGCCGCTTCCTGTCTGGCTGCTAATCTCGGTGCCGTCGTCTTCGAGAAACTCGAGTCGCATCGATACTGACGGAGCGACTCGACTGACAGACAGATCCAAACTGGCGGGACCTTCACCGACGATGACTTCGAAAACGTCGCTATCACCTTCGCAGGCGGTCAGGTTGAGAAACCCGGATTCGGCGCCCAGGAAGTCGCTGGCGGTCTCGATGGTGTCGTTGTCTTCGAGAGAGTCGGTGCATTCCAGCCGCCCGATTTCAACCGATAGCGAATAGGCGATTCCTGCAACAGGAATTCCGTCGCTCCCCGAAACGTGAACTGAGTAAACCCCACCGATCAGATCCGCCATGGCGAGGGTCTTGTCTGCATTGGTGTCCGTCACAGGCCCGGCAACTGTCTCGCCCTCAGAGTTTAGAATCACGAGTGTAAGTGGTGCCGAGGTGTCTGACTGGTGAATCGAGACCGTCACGTCCTTGGTGCCAATCACGTCGAAAGCGAACCAGTCGTCGTCTGCCTCGCAGAGCGACAAGGGCACATCCACGTCGCCAGCGATGTAGACCGCCTGTTCAGCACTCTCGTTGGGCTCCAGGCGGTCACGGCATTCAGTGACCACCTCTGAAGTCGCGAGCAGAGTGAATGGCAGTCCGTTGATCGGGGCAGTCGCCTCGGGTTCGACCTTCAGCAGGGCCATGCCCTCCCAGGCCGACGATCGTACGATGACGGTGCTGCTGTCGCTCGTGGAATCTTGCGCGATCCAAACCAGGTCTTCGCCGTCCAGCTGATAGAGCGTCAACTCGAGGTCGGCGGTCGCTCCGGTGTTGTCCAGAGTGAAACTGAACACCCGCTCGTCATCGACGGGTAAGATGTACCACAACTCGTGGCCGTCACAGACCTTTCCGGTGGTCGTTCGATCGAGGACTAGGCTCTGTGCGAATCCAGACTCACTGTTGGACGAAGGCTGACAGACATCGACGCTGCTCAAGATCACATCGAACCCGTAGGCGTCCCCCAGCTCCTCGGTCGACTCGTTGGAGTCAATCTCGATGATCACCGCTTGCCCCGTAAGGAAGTCACCCTCGACGATGCCCGACCCGTTCTGATTGTCGCGTAACACCAGGTCGTCTTCATCGCCGTCTGGGGGGAGCTCGTAGAGACGCACTGCGCCTGATGCGCCGTCTTCGAATCTGACGTCCACCTCGACATGAGTCGGGCCACCGAGGCTGACCCACCAGTGATCGTTGTCTTCGGGGCACAGCCGCTCACAGAAGTAGGCTGGGTCGTCGGGCGATTCCGCATCGCACAGAGTTTCGGGCAGGACGGCCCAAGAGAACTCGAAGCCATTGTTGGGCTCTCGGCCCTCGTCGATGCATTCGACGTCATCCAGAGCCAGACGCGCAGTCAGTTGATACGTCGCCCCACCCAGAACCGGAATGAAACCGGTCTGTCGAACGCGAAGATAGTAGAAACCCGCGGTCATGCGTTCATCGACGATACTGACCGCGCTTGCCGTACGAACACACTCCGACCCTCGGATGCACTGCTTGACCAACTCGAGCTCGCCGCCGTCTGTTTCGCGCAGAAGGTCCAGACCGAAGGAACTGGCAAAAAGCACCGGATTGACGGTTACGTTCAGAGTCGCGTCACGCCGGACCTCGAACCGATAGTAGTCGACGTCTTCGACGCAAAGGACCGCGTCATCGCCACTGTCGAAAGTGGATGAACCGCTCAGAATCGAGGTGGCATCGTCCGACACGTCGTTCTCCTCGAATCCGTCAGTGCAGCGTGGCGTGGCGAATTGGAAGTCGATGTCGTAGTCCACGCCCTCGACATCCGCCCCATCGAGGCAGTCGAGGTTGGTGACCTGCACAGCATAGGAGCCGCTATCGAGCAGTCCCTCTACTTCGAGCTCCTTCGATGGGTGACTATTCTCAACCGTTTGAAGCGCCTCGCCGCTCGGGGCAAAGAGAGTGAGGCGAAGGGTGCAGGCCGCCGAGGACTGCTCGAAACTCACCCGGAGGTCGCCTCCAGTGATTCCCTGAGTGACGAACCAGTCCTCATCATCTTGGCACGCCGTCAGGCCGTCGAAACTCTCTCCCGACTCCGCAAAAGTCGCACTCTCACGCTCATTGTCGGGCTCCAAGTCGTCGTCTGGGCAGGAGCCAAATCGGCTGTCCGTCCGGTAGAGTTCGTAGCCGCTCTCGTCTGACGAGGAGTGTCCCCTCACGGCCACGTACCAGGTCGATTCTTCCGAGGTCGGGCCCGCAAAGATCAGTTCCGTCTGCTCCCCGCTATCTACCCGGTCGACCTCGCTCCGGGTTTCGTCGTAGAGGATCAAGTCGAGGTTTTCCCCGGCTTCGGCGATGAAGAGGGTGATCTCAACCCGTTCGTCAGGCGCGACGTCGAAGATCCAGTAGTCAGTATCGTCTGCGCAGAGGGTGAGGCCCCGGGTCGGGCCGTCCTCGAGTCGCCTCGATTGACCGAACGAGTTGTTCTCTTCGTACTCGTCAGGTCGGCACTCATGCGACGGATAGCGCTCTACCCGGGTGTTGTACCCGACTTGTGAGCATCCCTGGTCATCGGTAATGCCCGCTCCGAAAATCGAGATATAGTACGTGCCGTCCACCGTGACCGGGTAGGCAATCTGAAGGAACTGGCCCGGTCCATCGATGGTCTCGTGGTGCTCGACGAGCGGTAAGCCATCCCAATTGGGACTATCATGAAGTTGAACGGTAATCTCACCTCGGTCGGGGGTCACCAGGACGTTTAGGGTCTCGCCGGCATTTCCAACCACGCGGTATCGGTCGATATCGGCGCCACACAACACGCCGAAGAAGAGGCTTTCAGAAGAGGGCGCGACTGTGTCGCCATCATCGATATCGGCCTCGTCGAAGCACTCGCAGTCGACGCAACGCCCGTTCTCTGGGTTACACATCGGCAGGTCGAAGAGTTCACAGTCGACGTTCCGATCGCAGCTCGCCACGCAATGCTCGTCGACACAAACTAGGTCTTCGAGACCCGCACAGCTGAAGTCCGATTCACACCGGCAGCTCCGAGTCGTCAGATCGCAGGGCTGGTCCTCGGAGCAATCGGCATTGCTGCGGCAACCGGGGCGACAACGGTCGATGTCACACACATAACCCACAGGACACAGATCATTATGCGGGTCACACAGTAGGCGCTCGCAGTATCGGAGCTCGTCGTTGCACACCCAATCGGGCTCGTTCCCCCACGCCGTCGCGCAATCGTCCTCGTTTTCGGGCGTGTCGGGGTCGTCAACTCGGCAACCCGACCGACATTCGGCCGCCTCTTCTTCGCCTTCCTCCGAAAAGCAAAACTCGAGGTTGCTGCACTCGTCGTCCGCCGTGCAGGCATAGGCCACACAGGTGTGCTCCTCAGAGCAGAACGAGTCGCTACCGCAACAATGCGAGATGTCGGCGTTCGGGCATTCCTCGGCCTCCAGACGGCAGCCCACGAGGCACCGTTCGGTCTCTGGGTCGCACCAGGTACCATCGTCGCAGGCGGAGTTGTCTTCGCAGCCTGGCTCACAGCCGGGCAACGTGTGATTCTCGACGCATGTACGGGTCTCGATATCGCAGCTGTGGCACGACGCTTCGCAGCTTCCCGCGCCGGGTCGGTCCCCAGCTCGGCATCCATTCAGGCAGTCGCCCGATTCGATGTCGCAATACAGACCCTCATCGCACGCGTCGTCTTCTTCGCATGGCACGAAGACATCAATTTCTTCCGTCGCGTCAGGCTCGTCCTGGACGTCCTCGTCAGGCTCAGCGTCGATATCCGCGTCCGCATCGCCGGTCGCCGTATCGGCAGTCGGAGGGGTCACCGGAGGAGGATCTTCGCCGCACGATGCGGCAGCGAGCAGGACGACAACTAAAACACCACAGATCGATCGCAAATGTTGGGAGCAGATCAAGCTAGAATCCGGCATCGGGTGAACGCCTCCGCCCGTTTGTTTGTTTCAAATGCGCATTTGTGGCTACCAGACCGCACACGGGCGCCACTACTCGGGAACAATAGCCGTGTGGCCAGTTCGATGCAAGGAACCCCAGGATTGCACGGTTATCCACCGAACTGGCTCCCGGGTTCTCAATTCCCACGGCCAGTCGACAGCCGTAGTACGCCGTTTGAGCCGGTGCTGGCTCGTTTTCGGTCTACAAGGTCTGGAAATGGGTTTGCGCCCTGATTTGTACCATAATGGAACGTTGTGTGGGGCGGTGTGGTTGTTCGGCCTACCACATGCTCGCAGAGCCTCGGTTTCTACCCCCCGTTAGCTTGATTTTTTCGCACTTCTTCCATATTAATGGTTCGGGTACTTTGGGTAAGGTCCCGTGCATCATTTTCATTTGCTAACTGACAGTATTGCTAACTTCTTGAAGTTCAACGGTAAATTCCGCATTCGCGTGCCGGGTCGCTCTAGTCGTGGCATTGTCGGGGGTCGTATGAGTCATTTCTTGAGACGGTTGATCAGTGTCTTGGCTGTTGTGGGCGTGGTCTGCGGCTTCGTACCGCTCGCCACCGCCCACGATCCGATCACAGACGAAACCATGAACAACATAGGGAACTGCAGCTCAGGAACCCCAGGTTACAACTGCCAAAACCTGGCGCAATCCGGGTCGGATCTTGCCCTGCTCGGCAACACCTCGGGGTTGAGTACGTGGGCTTTCAACGATGGCGGCACAGCCGTGATTTCAGTCGGGACGGGGTTTCCAATCCTGTTCGGCGGCAACACCTACACGACGGCCTACATCAGCCCGAACGGCTTCGTTTCTTTTAACAACGAGCCTGGGATCGAGCCTCCGATGTACAACGACTACCCGGCTCTCCCCAACGGTACGGGAGCCGGAAACCGACCGAACAACGGTGTGGCGATCCACGGAACCGATTTGCAGCACAACGGCACCCTTTGGCAAGGAGACAACGATGGCGTCATTCGGTACGGTACCCGCGGTAGCACCCCCAACCGTCAGTTCATTGTCTGGTTTCACAGCGGCAAGCACTTTGCGAATTCCGATCACTGTGGTCCTACGGAAAACTATCGGATCAACTCGATGGCGGTCTGGGAGGAAAACAACCCGGGTTACTTCCGGCTCATCCTCGACAACGCCTCCACTGATTGCCCAACTCCTATCGTCCTGTCGGGCGAAGAAGCAGAGACGATTGGCTTCGAGAACGCGGCCGGAAACGGAGCCACCTTCTGGCGGGAACGATCACGCAGCTCGTTCCACGGTTTCGGTTGGGCGCACCACGAACAACATCGAGATCGGGTGGTCAACCGCACCCTTCACATGACACACGACGAGGCACCCCGCCCTTGTGTGACTCCAGTTGCCGATGGGTCGTTCACCTGTACAAACGCCGCCTGGGGGCCCTGGGAGGGTACCGCGGGGGCATACGATATCGGTCGGGCCGACGATGGAAGTGTGTACATCGACCTGAACAACTTCCCAGGGGGCGGGTCTTGCGTCGATGCGGGCGCGCCAACTTGGTACGCGTACATCGGTGGTGATGCACAGCCCGGCGTGTACATGAACCGCAACGGCTGGGTCGGGTTGGAATCGAGCACCTCCTCAGACTACGTACCAGAACCAGGGGACAATTCCTCCGATCCAAACACCATCGTGGCCGGGTTTTGGGACGATCTGTACTCGCTTGGGGGTAACGGCGCAGTGTACGCCGAATGCAAGGGTACCGCCCCCAACCGGGAGGCTTACTTCACATGGGAGAACGTGCCCCATCTGTGGAACTCGACTAAAACTGCCACGTTCCAAATTGTACTCAAAGAGAATCTGGGTGACTTCGAAATCCGGTGGCTCATGGCAACGCCCGATTCGAGTCCAAACAATGTCAGCAGCTGGCAAAATCCGGCTGGCGATGGCGAAGTCATCTACGTCGGTAACACCGACCCGATCATCGAAGAAAGGGTCCTGTTGGACAACCACCTGAACGGTTGCGGTGTCGTTCCCGAGATCATTGTCGGCAACGGCGAGAATCGTGAAATCAACTGTGACGTGCTCACCACTCGCCTCGACGTCCACCCCAACGGAACCCTCACCATCGCCAACAACTCGACCTTTATCGCCAAATACGAGGACGATATCGTCCGTTACATCGGCGGCGACTTGATCATCGAGGCTGGCAGCGTCTTTCAGACAGATGAGATCGACCGCTGGAACAGTTGCCTCGAATCAAACGCCAGTTTCACAGACAGTGCGAATGATCGCTTCGTCTTCGACGAAAACGCCACGATCACTGTGAACGGAGAGATGAACCTCGACCTGTGCATCTCAGATTGGCAAACCGACTGGGAGTTTCACTGGTTGGGCGACATCACGGTCAACGCCGGAGGCAAGATTCAATCTGTTCGCTCGGGCGGCGGCTCATTGCCGTTCCCACCCCCAACCCCCGAGATCACGGACTACGGTCTGTGGCGGATGCGAAACACGAACCAGAACGCGTCCCTCACCATCAACGGAGGAACGACCAGCCTCGGCCAACTCTACGTCATGGATCAAGGCATCCTCACCATCAATGCGGCCACGGTGCAGATCGCCAAAATCCTGCGTATTGGTGACAATTCGACCATGAATTTGGGCGTCGGCACAGGTCTTCACATCACAGACGGTACCCTGATCTGCGAGGGCGACATCACCATGAGCGGTGGTACACTCAACATCGATGGTGATGCCGACTTCCCCACCGGTGGTACGCCCGGCGGATACAACATCTTCACCGATATCACGACCAACGATGTCTACGAACGAATCTGGGAGACCGGTGTCACAGATACCATCATCATCGGGTACGCGCCTGATACCTTCTACCGCAGCCTTCATGTGACCGATACCTGTAACTTCGTGATGAATTCCGGCACCTTAACCGCTGAGACGGGTCTCTCTGTCGACGGCGGTACCTTCGACCTCAACGGCGGTAATGTCGTCTTCGGCGACTCGCCAGCACCGGTCGCAATGACCGGTCTCACCAATGTCACCGATGGCGGAACCCTCGACCTCAACGGTGGCACCTTTACAACCGCCTACGTCGGTGCCGATCTGCTGCAGACCAACGGCGACGTCAACTGGAGTGGCGGAACGGTATCGATCGGGGGCGATGTGCTCGTCAGCCTGTCAGAGACATTCGTCGCTACAGCTGGCGCCACCGATTTCGACGTCGCTGGCAACTTCGCTCTCTACGGCACCATGGACCACACTGGCAATGGCACGTTCGATATTGCTAGCCAGCTGCGTACCTACGGCGGCGGTGACTGGAATTCGTCGGCCGGAATGCTCGAAGCCGGGACGATTCAAATCGACGCCGACAGTGAACTCGATATCACCTCCACCGGCGACCTCAACGTCATCGATACGGTCAGTGTGGTCTGCAATACCACCACCGACATGGCCCACTTCGGCCTCGACGGCAACATCACCAAGGAGGTGGGCGAGGTATTCATCGGCAACGGTACCGATAACGACTGTCGAGCCGAGATGGTCATGACGGGCACGGGCCGAGTCGATTGCGACAACATCGTTATCGCCAACACGGGTCTGTTTCAAATGGACAATGGAACCCTCGATTGTGACGATGGTTCAGGCGGATACGGATTGCGGGTCGGTGACTATGGCCGCTACGAGCAGAACGGCGGTATTGCTGACTTTTACTACGACGTGTTGATCGGCGAAGACATCAATGGCTTCACCGGTCCCTCAAGTCCCCATGGCGACGGTGACAACTTCGAATTGACGGGTGGCCAATTCTCGACCAGCCGCTTCTCGGCCGATTTCGACTTGGTGAACTCAGGCCGAGCTCACCTAGTAAACGGGGTTGTCCTGCTCATCAACGCCAACGCAGACCTCCGCCTTTTCGATAACTCGTACATGGACGTCGACCCCGGAGCGAGATTGAGCGCTGCCGACGGACTCCACGTCTTGGACACCTCGACACTCGACCTCGATGACAATGTCACATCAACATCGCCATATGACATGGACTTTGGCGGACCCATCGAGGTCGAAGGAACCCTGACTCTTCGAGACCGTGCGGACATTCGCGGGGTCGGATACTACAGCTACGACTACACCTTGGGTGGTACCCCTGACGGCGGCGGTGGAAGCGTCGACATGCTAAACCGGTCCACGATGGTCATCAACGGCGACTTCGACGGCCGTGAGGACGGCCAGATTAGCCTCGCGAACCGAGCCGTCCTGACGGTTAACGGTAACGTCGCCAATACCGACAACCACGACTTCTTGGTGAACAACGGAAACACCGGTTTTGGCGTCATAGTCAACGGGAACGTGACGAACTCGGGGACTGGATCCACCATCAACGTCGGTAACAAGGGTGGGTTCGACGTCACAGGTCTCTTTGACAATCTGGCTAGCGGCAGTTTTCTGTACCTCTCGAGCGATACCAGCACGATCAATCAGTTCTCGAACGCCGGTACATTCATCAAGAATCTGGCGAACTCGACGCTCGTATTCTCGAACGGCTGGGCCAACACAGGGACGTCTACCCACAGCGACGGTGTCATCCGGCTCGACGCGGGCGTCTTCTCGGTAGCTGGCGGCAACGTCTATCTAAATGAAACCTTCGACCAAAACTCCAATTCAGCCGCCTCGGTGACGGGCGGTGTGGTGCACGTCACCAACAGCAACAGCGACTGGAACAATCCGAACGCCCACATCAATGTCAACAGCACGGGCGGCGGCCAGATTCTGATGAGCGATGGCAACATCGATCACGGTGTTGGTTTCGACATCAACGTAGACGGCGACAACGCCCTCGATTGGAGCGGTGGTGACATCAACGGCGGTGGTCTCCGGGTAAACTCTGGCGCTCAGACATTCGACGGGACCGCTGAGGGCGTGTTCGCACGGACCTTCTTCGTTGAAGACGGAGCCACAGTGGTGCTCGACGCGGCCAACGGCGGCGGCTGGGAGTTTGACCTCCAGGGCGGCACGTTGCTCGAAGGCAACGTGACCCAAAGCGGTGCCAACGAGGTCCGTACCACCACATTCCAGGTCGATGTCGGCTCCATCACAACCGATGGTCGCTACCGTCAGGACACGTCTGAACTCGAGGTCACCGGTAACGCTACCTTCAACGGCGGCGATTTTCTCAGCCAGGGTGCCGCGGTGACCGACTTTCAGGGCAGTCTTACGACAAACGCGGGTGGAGATGGCCCAGACCTCCTGTTCCGCGGAAACACCTCCGTCGGCGACGTCGTTGATCAAAACGCTGGTACGCTTATCATCGACGGCATAGGGGCAGCGCCGGGCCAATTCATCGTTTCTGGCTCGACGATTCCCTCCCATACCATCAATAACGCCGATTTCAGTGCCATCATGGGCGCGGTCTATCTCAACTCGACCGGTTTCACCCACACCTCTGGTACTTTCAACGCAAACGACTCCTCTGTCCGCCTCAGTTTCGGTGCGGGCAATGACGCCGTTTTCTCGAGTGTCACGGGGACGATCACGGACGCAGGGATCAGTGTAGCCGATCGCCTCGAGATCAAGGATGGGTCTGCGTTTACCGTGACTGACGGAGCGTCCCCCTATTCAATCTCGGTCGGCGGTACCCTCGAAGTCTCGAGTGTGGCGGCCAGCCAAAGCACCTTCACGATCGACCAACTGCCGGCAACATCAGTCAGTTTTGGTGGGCTGTGGGTGGGCGGCAATGCCGAAGCCACCTTCTCTGCGTCGGGCGGGGCCAAGACCTACGACTTTGGTCTGGTCAGTGTCTCAACCGGCGGGCACTACTGCGACGGAGCGACAAACCGCTGCAGCGTCGTTGTCGACAACAAGGGCGTGGCGTTCACCGGCAGGCTGATTGTCGGCGACAACGTCACCTTCGACCTCGATGAGTCCGTCTACATTAGCCGAGGCGACCTAGAAGTTGGTGAGACCGCAATCGTCAACGTCACCGGTTCGGGCCTGCAAGACGAAGTGTTTTTGGACACTGTCTACGGCACGCCCCGAATCGAGATCGACGGCGAAGTGCACGTCAATAACTTCATCAGCGAGGGTGACACCATTCTCTCAGATAGCGGGGGCGCAGCCCTCTTGGATGTCTGGACTGATGCAACATTCAACGGTGGAACAGGCGACCTCAACGCCAACGGCGTGTTCGACGTAGGAAACAACTTGACCACCTCGAGCGCCGCAATCGACTCGGAGTCGCTGGTCACGGTCGGAAACAACATGACCGTCGATGGGGGCAACTGGTACCAAGACACCAACGATCTCAGTGTAGCTTCACGCCTGATCGTTGACGGGGCCGCGGCTGATCACGGCGACCTGCAAACACTGGGTGGGGTCACGTCATTCGAGACGCTGCTCGTACGTAGCTACGGTGACTGGCTCATCACCACGCCAGGCTCGGCCGAAACGACGAACACTCAGACCGGGATTCCGGTCCCCGCTGCCGCCAGGGTTCTGGCAAACGGCACACTGACCGTGACCAATACCACTCTGGACCTCATCAATGGCGTTGTAGACGGAACCGGAGTCTCGCCCGGCGGAGCGAATCTGCTGGTTCGAGGTGACGTAACCAACAACGGTACGATTTGGGTCCATCGCCAGCTCGCTGTCGACGATTTAGGCCAGCTCAACACCAGTGGCGTATTCAATGTGTCTCGAAACACGGGCGGCCAGTACTCGATGATCGGGTGCGGTACCAACGGCAACTGCTCGAGTCCCGGTGTGGCTGGAATATTGAACTCAGGTGATCTCAATTTCGGAAACGACCTGCTGGTAGCCAGACGCTACGATTCGGTCGGCGGCAACCAAAATACTGGCTGCCGGTCCTTCCCGTGCTTCCCTGGAAACACGAACGGGACAGACGAAGGAGCCATCTGGGTCGAGCCAGGCGCACTGTTTTTGACGAGTGCCAATTCCACCGTTACGACGGCCACTGGGACCGCGGCGCGCAACGGTTGCTCGGCCACAGACGCCTTCATCTCGGCAGGTACAAGCACCTTCGGAGGCGGGCTAGCCACAATCAACGGCGACGTCTGTGTATCCGGTACCGGCGATATGGCAGCCGACGGTACAGCCGGCTTCTCGCGGATCATCATCGCGGGCGTTTCCGGCGGAGTCGACGATGCCGTCATTACCGTCAATAGTGGCGGTTCTTTCGCCCTCGACGGCGACGCACTAGTGCAGGGCAACGACTATCTCGGTTCGCCTGGCAGTACGCTCAGCTTGACCGGCAACGGACCCAACCAGAACATCGACTTCAACGGCGACGGCCTTGGAGCGTTCGACGTCCCGGGTCCCGTTCTCCAACTGGATGCCGACGTCGGGGGCGTTGCCGAGAACGTCGTCCGCACCGGTACGCTCGACCAGCAAGACGGTACAGTCTGGGCGGACAGCATCGTGTCGATTCTCGGCGTTGGAAGCGTCAGTGTAGTTGAGGCCGACGCCCGTCTGTATGGCCAATACCTGCAAGTTTCCTCAGTCACGACGAGCTTCACGGTCAACGACACCGCCCAGGTCATCATGGCCGCAGACGCCTTTGACAACACCACCCAGAACCAATTCAACAGTCAGGTCCTATTCGACGATTCGAGTGTGTTCACCACAACTCAGGACGTCTTCGTCGGAGGCGCAGGTCAGCTCGCATTCCGAGGTACGACATTTACAATGGACGACGCGGTGACGACTGACCTGGTTCTATCGGTGGCCCCCGATTCAACTGCCAGCTTCGAAGGTGGTGTGGCGAACGTCGATGGACATCTCCATCTGACAGAAGGAACCGCCGGTCCGGTCCAGCCGGCAACCTTGTCAATGTCGAACAACGCCCAGCTGACGGTGACTACAAACGATGACTCGGCGTACTTCCTCGGCGGCATCGTCAATCTCTTGGATACCAGCCGTTTGACCCTGTCCTCGTTCATGCTCAAGTCAAACACCGATCCGGACACCAACGCCGCCGATCGCGCCCAGATCACTGTGTATCAAGACGCCTGGTTGATCGCCGACTTGCCAGGGACCACGCTCCCGGCGGGTTATAGCTGTACCGATCCGGCCTACGGACCATCAGGTGCAGGCCCCACATTCTCGAATCATCAGTGGTGTTCGCGACTGCACGGAAATGCCCGAATCGACGTCGTCGACAACGGGACATTCGACACAGACAACCGACTCATCATCAACAGCGATTCGAGCTTCACAGCAAACGGGCAATGGGACGCCGACCCCTCCACTCGTTTAGGTCTACACGTCGTCGATACCGCAGATCTCGTTTCCCGTTGGTTGCCCGGCGGCAACTCGCTGCACGGCATCTCGGTTCGACAGGACGCCGTTCTCGTGGCCGAAGACTCGGCAACGATTGATGCTGGTGTCATTCACGCCAACACCGTAGGAACCAATTCGGGTTGGGCTGGCACGTTGGTCTTGGCCGATTCTGCGTCACTCCAGGTCGACTACCTCAATCTCGATGGCAACAGTCGGATGCTGTACTACGGGCTTCCTACGACCGTGATCCGCAACCTGCCGGCTTATGCCGCGCTCCACGCACTGTTGCCCTGGGAGCTCGACCTGCCCGACAACTCCGTCGTGGCGGCTCCTGCCGATGGACTATACGGGACCACCAATCCCGGGCCGGGTACGCCGCCCGGATTCGCATGCGGCGGAGGCGGCGGTGGCCAGGTTACGCCAGGTGGCGGTGGCCAGGACGATAGCAACAACCCGTCTGGCGTAGGCGGAATCTGTGGTGGCTGCGATACATTCGACGTTCACCCAACAAGTACCGAAACCATGTTCGTGCCGCCCGGTGTCTCGAGCCGCGGTGGGGACGGTGGCCCGGCAATCTTTGGTGGATTCGCGTCCAGCCGAATCTACTTCTACGGCGAAGACGGAACGCTCCTACACTTGTGGGGCGACATGTTGGCCAATGGTGGCGACGCGCCCGACAACAACTGTGCCGGCGGCGGGGCTTCCGGCGGCTCGATCTACGTGGAAGGCGACGACCTCGATATCGGCAGCTCGCTAACGGTTACGGCAGACGGCGGTGATGGAGGCCAGAACGCTGCTCAGACCGAATGGCGCGGCGGCGGCGGAGCCGGCGGCACGATTCAGTTTATCTATCGCAACAACGCGGGCGGTAGCGGTGACTTCCGCCGAGTCTACTCACGCGGTGGATCTGGTTACGAGGACGGTACACACGGGACAGCGGTTCTGGCCGAATGGAACCCAATACTGAACCGAATTCAGAATGTCGACTCGACCTACTTGGTCTTCAAATCGGCGGCCACCGATTCATTCACCTTCTATTCGCGCTGGAACCAGCTCAATCCAATCAACCCGAGCATTCGCGGCGAAGTGACCGAGTTTGGTGACACACTGTTGACCGTCCACGGCGACATCACGATGGAAGACAGCGACTGGCGCCAGCGTTCTGCTGCCTTGGATATCGTTATGCTGCCCAACGCGCCCGAAGACGGCAGCATCCACATGGATGACTCCACCATCGTTCTGCTCGACAGCGCGCCCGACCCAGCTGTTAGTTTTACCAGCTCGGGTGTTGGCAACCTTCTGGACCAGGGCTCCTTTGTCGAGATTCCCAACATCAACGTGATTGGCGCCAGTGGCGTCTGGAATATCAATGGGACCAGTGCCGCCAATCGAAGCGGGATGAAGGGCACTAACATCACCTTTACCAACATCGACGACCTAACTGTCGGCACTTGGGCGTACCTGGAAGGCAACGTCGATGTCACAGCCAACAACACCATCACCACGTCCCGCTCAACAGACCCGGCATCAGCGACCTATGTATCGGCCGATGGTGTCGCTTGTGCAGGACCGCAACCCGGAGGCGCAGCCGCGGGCGGCGGGCACGGTGGGGCAGGCGGTGACGGTATCGGCCTTGGTGGCGACTACTACGACAACGCAATCCTACCGCTTCTCGGTGGCAGCGAGGGCGGCAACGGGGCAACCGGAACCGGCGGCTGCGGCGGAGGTGTCGTCACCTTCACCGCACCCACATGCACCATCGACTCTCTGGTAACCGCCAACGGCGCAGATGGCATTGTGGACGGTGGAGGCGGATCAGGTGGATCGATCGTCCTCGCCTGCGCGGCCCTCACGTTTACCAACCCATCGACCAGTGTGCTCACCGCCCAGGGCGGAGACGGCACGGGCGTAGCCGGCGGCGGTGGCGGTGGAACTGTGAGTATCGTCACTGACACTGAGGTGGCGAATGTCGAGTGTGACGTCGACGGTGGTACCGGAGCCACAGGCGACGGTGGAATCGGAAACTGTAGTCAACGCTACGGAACCGCCGCGCCATACTCGCTGCGAGTCGCCGAAGGCTTCCGAATGCAGGAGAACGACCGCGCCAACCTCGGGGCCGGCGCCGCGCCCCCGGCGGTGGCTCTAGATACCTTCCTCGCCGAGTCTGGAACTGAGGTGACGAGCAACTTCAGTGAGACCTCGGGCGGAACGGGTCTGATCGAGGCCGACAATGACTTCACGCTAGAAACTGTCGCAAAATGGGACCCCTGGGCCGCGACGAACCTGACCGTGCACGAGACGCTCTACTGGCAGCAAGACAGCTACGTAGGCAGCTCGGTCAACTCACCAGATATGGCGTTGAACGTCGGCACCTTCGCTTTCTTCCGAAATCAAGCCGAACTGGGCGACGTGATCGTGCGGGCAATCCCCGGAAAGGCCCCGAGTGTCGAATTTGGCGATCTGGCTGGAGGGTCCTTCGGACCGTGGTACGCCAACCGCACAGACGTCCATCTCACAAACACGGGAGTCCTAACCGGCGACATTACTCACTTCTCTCCCTACCAAATCGACGCCAATGGGCGCGGTAGCGCGGGTGGTGTCTCCGAAGACGAGTCAGGCACCGGTCCCGGCGGTGGAGAATACGGTCGCAATGCAGGTGGCGCCGGCGGCGGTTCGGGCGGCCGAGGTGCCCAGCCGCAGGTCGTTATCGGGTCAACACCCTCCCCCGGGCTCTACGCAGGTACTTCTCGCAATCCCAATGCCACGGGCGGCGGTGGCGGCGTTGGTTTCATTACGGCTCCCGGCCTCTCGGCCGGCGGTAACGGTGGTGGTCAAGTACGGTTGGCGGCGACACTCGTCGATGTAGCCAGTACGATCAGCGCCGACGGAGCCGCTGGCTCGACGAGTTCCGACTTCCAAACAGGCGGCGGCGGCGGCGGTGGTGGCCAAATCGCGATTCAGGCAGCAGGGCTCACAGTCAATCCAGCGACGACTCTCTTCTTTGCTCGCGGTGGCGCGTCTGGAACCGGTGTACAGGCGGCAGGTGGTGCCGGTGGTGGCGGTCGCGTCATGATCACACTCGAAGGGGGATCGGCTGCTGCTGCCGAGACCCTCGCGGACCAACTCAACGCGACATTGGGCCACGTCGATCCCGGCCTGAACTGGGATCCGGCCAATGGTGCTGAGGTTGGGACGATGGGTGTTCTCTGGGTCGGCCCGCCCAACCAGGATCAGCTCTTCGCCGTCAGCGGTTGGCGACACGACGACTTCCAAGCGGTTCTTCTAGATCGCTTCGATGCCACACGGTCCGTTTTTGTTCACGATTTGGGTCTTCCGGCTGTCACAATCAGCGCTGGAACGCAGCTCGAGCTCGACGGGGTGGAATGGGGCGCGAATGACGACGTCACCTTCATCACTCCGTCTATTCTGTTTGACGCCGTCGTCTTCAAGATGGTCGGAACACTCTCATTTCAGGTCGATACGCCAACCACGGTCAACGGCTCAGAAGTGCACACGTCCGATCTGAACATCGACGGCAACTCCGCCAATTGGACTTGGAACAACTCCACCTTTGACGCCACGAGCCTCGTCCAGTTGGGCGAGATAACAGACTTCGCTATGACTACCTCGACCCTGACGGGCAACGTGGTCGCCAACATCGACGGAGATATGAACGTCGACCAATTCTCGGTCATCAGCGCGAACAGCCTGGGTTTCGGCCCTCAGCTGGGACCAGGCGCAGGTTCGGCAGGCATCGCGCCGAACGAGAGTGGTGGCGGCGGCGGTAACGGTGGATTCGGCGGTCAGGGAACACCCGGTGGTGTGCAGGGCGCCCTTGGCGGTTCTCCTATCGGTAGTTCCCTACAGCCGACCATTGGGTTCGGCTCAGGCGGTGGAGATGGCATCGACAGCGACGCCGACGGCGGCAGTGGTGGCGGCTTTGTCAACCTCAACGTCGCGGGAACCCTGACACTCGACGGACTCATCCAAGCCAACGGTGGAACCTCATCTGCCGATGGTAACACCTCCGGTGGTGGCGGCGCCGGTGGCACCGTCGGTGTGGTAGCCAATGTAGCGGCAGTGCTCGGAACCATCGAGGCGCGGGGTGGCGATGCGGCAGCAGCGGCCAACCGCGGTGGCGGTGGCGCCGGCGGCCGAATTCTCGTTCAGGCCGGCGGTTTCATTCCTTTGCCAGACAAGATGGACGTCAGACCGGGCGACGGTACGCTGTTACCCGCCGCTGATGCCGCTCAGGCTGGGACAGCAGGAATCCACGATCTGAGCAATAACACGCTGACTGTGGTCGGTGGATGGCGCTGGGAGGCTGTTGACCTAGTACGTTACCCGTCATTCGTCTCCCTCGACGCGATTGCCAGCGCCGTTCCCGGCGTCGGTGACGGCGTAATCCGTCAGCCGAACCAGGACATTTCGCTTTCAGTAGGCGGTCCCGTCACAATCGACCCGGGCATGCTGCAGGACACCGGCGGCAACAACTTCACGCTGACCGCCGGTGCACTCATTCTCAACGACGACGTGGGCTCCACCGCAGCCTCTATCGTGACCCAGGGTGGGCACTATACAGTGGCAGGAACGAGTGCTGTTGTCCTCGAGGGCGACACCTCAATCAAGACCATCAAGTCAGGCGATGGCACGGCCGGTACTCTCACGATCGTGGGCGCTGGCGACCTCATCATGAACAGCAGCTCCGATATCGTGGGCAACCTACTATTTAGGGGCCGCGACTTCTCCAGCGCAGCAACCAGCAGCATCGATGCGAGCAACTTCGGTAGCGCTGAGGGCGTCGGAGCAGGGACGCCGACTGCAGCGGTTGTCTCAACGGGTGGTTCGGGAGCTGGCTACGGCGGTGTCGGTGGAAACGGAGCACCCGTCGGTTCAGGTGGAGGGAGCTTCGGCGACCAGAACGCGCCGACTGACTATGGCTCAGGCGGAGGCTTGGCATACGACGCAACTGGTCTCGTAGCCGGATCGGCTGGCGCAGGCGGCGGATCGGTGCGGATCATCGCGACCCGAGATGCGACCGTCTTGGGAACGATCGACGCAAGTGGAGAGGGCGGCTCGCAAATCGCTAGCGTAAGCTGCGGTGGCGGCGGCGCCGGCGGATCGATCTTCGTCTCCTCGGGTGGCACCATGAACATCCCGTCGACGATTATGTATGCCAACGGCGGCGCGGGACTCGACTGTCCCGTTTGGGATGGCGCTGGTGGCGCTGGCGGTCGAGTTGCGTTCTGTTCCGTCGGCGGCAGTGTCGATGATAGCGGCGTCCAGGTCAGCGGCGGTGCCGGTGGCGGTAGTGCGACCTCTGGTCAGCCCGGTACGGTTGTGTCGAACTGCGCACCGGTTACACCTACGGCGACCGTATTGATCGCAACCAACGCAGTACACATGGGTGATATCGACTTCCCACAGACCATTGACGACGCACCCGTCGTGGCCTTCTCAATCACTGAGACCACGGGTGAGGACGGCGCGGTCATGGACACCATCGTCTTTAAGGGCGACGGCGATATCAATGAGGCCACTCAGCTCACAGACATTTCTATCGTCGTCGATGAGAACTTCAACGGCATCCGCGACGCCGGCGATACGGTCATCGATAGCGGTCAGACATTCAGTGGTGATGATGGCACCGTTTCATTGGATTTGACGTCATTGCCCACAATCGCGGCTGGCGAAACCGTCAATCTACTCGTAACGACCGACCTCACGGCTGTTCCGACAGCGTTAGAGATTCGCTTCACTGTCGTCTCGAATAGCGACGTGATTTTCACTGGCGAAAGTTCCGGTAATCCCGGCCTCGCCAGTGGCGCGCCGATGCTCTCGGGCACCAAGACAGTCTCGGCGTCACCGTTGCCCGCCGTCTCGAGCTTCACCCCAGACGAGGGCTCGAACGCCGCCAACATCCCGATAGAAGTTTACGGCCTGAACTTTATCGTTGGGGTTATCGACGCCGATCGGGTGCAGTTTGACTCCGTTCCGCCCAACACCTTCGTGATCGGAAGTGTGAATAACGCGAGCTGGATTACCGCAGAGATCACCCCGGGCACCACCCAACCTGGATACTACAACGTCCGGGTACGTGTGCCGGGCGTCGGCGAGAACGTCACGAGCGCGGCGTTGTTCCGACTCTACGAGCCATGCAACATCCCGACGGAATTCGGGATCTGCGCAGACGGGCAGCAGGTTGGAAACCTCTGCGAACAGGTCACCCAGCCTGGTGACTTCCCAGAGGTCTGCGGCAATGACATCGATGAGGACTGCGACGGAGCGGCTCAAGACTGCAACGACGACGATGGTGACGGTGACGGCTACTCCCCCAACCAAGGCGACTGCGACGACACCGATTCTGACAACACACCCGATGCAAACGCGGGGACCCCTGAGGCGGGTCTCGTTTGCATCACGACCGACGAGTTCATTCCCGTCTCGGCGCTTTCAGGTGTGCCTCAGGACTTGTCGACCTACGCTATGGCATTCGACACCGCTCCCACGATCTGGAGGACGGATGGTTCGGCCTCTTGGTATCAGTCGGCCGGCGACTCCTTGCTCGGTAGTGGATTGGTGCTCGGTGGACTCGACGAGGAGATTCAGGTCGTCTACCACCCCGATCTCTTCCCCGGACCCAAAATGAGTGTTTCGGGTTGGATCCGCTTCGACGCAACACCCACTCAGGCCGTGGTGGTTGCCGCCGGCAACCTGAGTCCCTATCAACCAGTCCTGGCGCTCTACTACGATGCCGCGACGGGCTTCACCTTCGGCCTTGGAACAGACGATGGGAGCTACCACCAATTGACGGTCCCAGCCAGTGCCGTAACCGGCCATTGGTACCAAATGGTGGGTACCTTCGATACCGATACCGGCCTCATGACCTTCTACCTAGACGGAATTGAGGTGGCCCAAGATAGCCTCGGTCTCGGTCTCCAACTCCTGACTGGCTCGATCGTTCCGGTACACGTCGGATCCCACCCCGATTTGAGCCCGGTCACCACTTATGGTGCAATTGACGACGTGCGTATCTTTGGTCGGGTCATCGGTGACGCCGAGGTCAACAGCGACTATGAAGCGCTGCGTACCCATAATCCAAGTACGTTCTCCTCGGCCCAAGAGAGACTTCATCTGTCTTTCAACAGCGGCTTTGACGACTCATCGGGCAACCAGCACAACGGCGTTCCACAAGGTTCCGAACGAATCAGCGGTCGAACCCACCAAGCCGAGTTTGCCTCAGTTGCATACGTGGTCGCGACCGACGGTGGAATCGATATCTATCATCCGGTCGACGACGGAACCCACGAACTCTTCATGCGAATCCCGCTGACCCCAATCGCGGGCCAGGGCGCGCTCGATGGCACCAGTGTCGACTTCGCTGAGATGTTCAACGGCGTCTTGGTGGCCGGAACGAGTGCCGGCTTGACGGTATTCGACTTCGTGGCGGACGAGATCTACCGAATCAACTCCACGGGAGTGGAGACCTATGACTTTGGCTTTGACGCGCTACTTGGTGGAGCCTGGACACCCGTAGTGGGTGACACGCGATCACTCCCGGCCGCGACCATAACGGGATTGGCGATCGGCGCGAACAACGCTGACGACGGCGTGATAGCAGCGGTCGGTCAAGATGGCTTTATCTCTGCGGTCGAGCTGGAAACAGGCGGGGCTTCAGCGAGCCGAGCGCTCAGCCCTGGATACGAGGCAGGCGGCCTAACCTTCGGTAAGCACGGCAGCGACACGCTATACTATGGTAACTCGAACGGGGTTGCGTCGGCGGACTATCGAGTGATCGCCGCCCTGGAAGCCTGGATTGGCGGCGGTGGCGCCTCGGACGGCGTGAACGCCATGGACCTTCCCAATTCAGCCACACGAATCAACGATGCGAGCTTTGGCCGAGCCAACTCAACGGGCGATTGGCGCCTTGGTGTAGCGCACAACGGAGGCCTTACCTACGGAGTACCCGCTGGTGCTTTGGTGGCGCCGGGTTCACAAGCCGATCAAGTGGACCCGACTGTGCTCTGTCCCGGCGACGACGTCAGGTCGATTCACTATGACTTCGATTCCCGTTACAGCGCCTGCGCTGGCGTGGGCGGTGGTCTCTCGAGCTGGGATGACGGGGCCGAGTTGATGGCTGAATACATCGATGACACGGTAGCGACCAACGACATGGGCCAACTGGAGTCGCTCGATATCGTGGGCGTAGGGGGCCATACCGAGATCTGTGCTGCGACCGCACTCGGTCTGGAGTGTTTCTACCGGCCACTTCGGCTTGGAACCTGCGACACAACGGAACAGGGCGTGTGCGGTGTTGCTGGAGGTGGCGCATACCCGCTCTCCGGTCCACCTCTTGCCGATGCGACCTGTATTCAAGAGGTTTTTCCGAGCAAGGAGTTCTGCTCAGACGGCCTCGATTCGGACTGCGAGGGTACAGAAGATCCGATCCCGGCCAGTGTGTGCGATGCCGGCGTTCCATTCGTCGACCTGGGTCCCAACATTTCGATCAGTATCCCCGATTGCACACCCCAAACGGTCCCACTGCCGGAACCGATCGTAGTGGACGACGTGGATACAGTTCTCGACGTCTCGTTAGCGACCAACCTCAATCCGCTGACCGCCACAATCGATGGCGTGCTGGGTGAGTGGGACGGGGGAAATGAGCTGGGCAGTTCGCCAAGTCTGAGCTACCACTTCGAGGCTGGTTTCGACACGCTGGCCTTTGCTGCCGTCGGCTTGAACTTCAACGCGATTAGTCCCGACCTACGGCTGGCAATTGGTCAGCGACCGGACGGTATCGGCTGTACGGCCGTGGTGAATAGCGGGGTCAACATCATCAACCCAACTGTCAAGGCGTTGTTCCTCGTCGAGGTCAATGACTCAGGCTCCTACGGTGTGAGGAAGTGCATCGATCCGACAATCGATCAGTGGAGCGCGGTCCTCGATGCGACTCCAATGGCCATCGACGTGGGCCCCGGCGGAACCGAATTCACCTTGGATATGGGTCACGCCATTTTTGCGGCCACCGATCTGTCGATCCCGAACAACACAGACTACGTCGCCTTCTGGACTTACGACGCGGCCGGGGCGGGCGCTGTGGCAGAAACGTTCCCGACCAATGCAGAGGGCGTAACACCGCCCAGTAAAGCGTTCGGGGCTTGGTACGAATTGGTCAGGACAGTGCCCGCTAACAACGTCTTCCCGCTGGGAACG
>CAZDBH010000003.1:0-67863 GCA_964503485.1 uncultured Bradymonadales bacterium
TCAATGATAGCCAACGGCAAGCCACTACCGACGCTGGGAAGATTGCTGGTCTCAATGTGCTCAGGATCGTCAACGAGCCCACGTCCGCCGCTTTGGCCTACGGATTGCTCGACGAGGCCACTAGGCGAGTCGCCGTCTACGACCTCGGCGGCGGCACCTTCGATATCTCGATACTCAGTGTTGGTGACGGCATCGTCGACGTGCTGAGTACCAACGGCGACACGTTTCTCGGCGGTGAGGACTTCGACAGGCGCGTTATCGAACATCTTCACGAGCTCTTCGTACAACAGCACGGGATGAGCCTGATGGAAGACCGCCTCGCCGTTCAGCGGTTGAAGGAGGCCGCCGAAAAGGCCAAGTGCGATCTGTCGAGCCTCGAGGAAACGGCCGTAGAGCTTCCATTTATCGCCGCAGACGAGTCCGGACCCAAGCATCTTTCTGCCCGTTTGGAGCGAACTGATCTCGAGGATCTCGTAGCCGACCTCGTCGAGCGCACGATAACCACCTGCTCGAGTGCGTTGGAAGACGCTGGTCTCAAACCCGAGGACATCGACGAAGTGCTCCTGGTTGGTGGCCAAACTCGGATGCCCCGAGTGAAACAACGCGTGGCCAGTTTCTTTGGACGAACTCCCAACGAGGTCATGAACCCAGACGAGGTGGTCGCCTCGGGTGGGGCGATCCAGGGCGGCGTTCTGAGAGGCGAAGTGGCTGACGTCTTGCTGATTGACGTCACACCGTTGTCCCTGGGTGTAGAAACCCAAGGCGGTGTGTTCACCAAGCTCATCGACCGAAACTCGAAACTGCCCTGCTCCTCTTTTCAGGTGTTCAGTACGACGGTCGATAATCAATCTCTGGTTACCGTGCACGTTCTACAGGGAGAGCGGCCACTGGCGGCAGACAATCACTCCTTGGCCAGATTCGATCTCATCGGAATTCCCCCGGCCCCTCGTGGTGTTCCCCAGATCGAAGTGAAGTTCGCGATCGATGCCAATGGCCTGGTCTCGGTAGAAGCGACCGAGCTCGGTACCGGGAAGAAACAGTCGGTTGTCGTGACCGCGACCGGTGGCCTCAATGAGGAGGACATCGACGAGCTGGTCGCGCTGGCCGACCAGCGAAGCGAAGACGATCGGGAACGGCGTGCTTTGGTGGAGCTAAGAAACCGAGCCAAAGGCCTGATCTACACCACGGAGCGAAGCCTAGTTGAGTACGCCGAATTTGTCGGTGTGGATGCGCTTGATATTCTGCAGCAGGAACTTGCGCACTGCTCCGAAGTAGTCGGCAGAAAGCACGCTCTACCGGACGAGCTGCAAGAGGCCATCAACTCTTTGGAGGACGCGGCACACCAACTGGCCGACATGCTCTATCAGGAGATGTCCTTTGACGATGACGGGGAGACCTACGACGACGAAGGTCCGGGTGAATACGAACAAGATATGTAGCCTGCTCGCCTTCGCGACCTGCCTTTTAGGCTATCACACAGCCGAAGCCCAAGTCCCGACCTCCCCTCGTATCGGCGTGATCCTACCACTCTCCGGCGACCACGCTCACATTGGGGAACAACTCCTGGATGCCATCACACTCGCATTGGAGGATGCGCCCGGTGTTGTCTGGACCGTTGTCGATTCCGGCGGAACCGAAGAAGGCGCCAGGGAACGCGTTCGGGAGCTCACCGGGTTCCCTGATTTGCTCGCGATCGTCGGCCCAGTAGGGGCCAATGAATCGAGGGCGGCAGCGCAGGAAGCAGAGGTCATTGGCGTCCCCATTTTAACGTTGACCAGTCAGGACGGGATCGAAGACTTGGGGCCTATGACCTTTCGTTTGCGAGTCTCCCCCGAGGAACAGTCGCGCTGGATGGCTCGGTTCGCTGCAAATGACCTCGGGGTGGAGCGTGTCGCGATTCTCTACCCCGAAGACGAGTTCGGGAGGTCGTGCATGCGGGCATTTCTCGAGGCGCTCGAGGGCTCCTCGGTTCGGGTGGTGGGGGTGGAGTCCTACGAACTCGATGAAACCGACTTTGGGGATCCAGTAGAGCTGCTTGTGAATCGTCGTTACCGACAGATACGAATCGAGCCCTTTCGGCACGAGCCGCGAACTCGGGTTCGGCGTTTATCGCACACCAGCGATGTCGATTTCGATGCCATCTTCATCCCGGAGTTCGATCGCCAAGTCGGCCTCATCGTACCGTTCCTAGCCTTCTGGGACGTCCCGATGGATCGTATTACACGCCTTCTAGGCCTCTCGAGCTGGGGTGGTGCCGGCCTTGCTAAGTCCGAAGACCTCATCGAAGGCGCGACCTTCACGATGGTCTATCACGAGTCCCTCTACAACTCGGACGCCGAACGCTTCGCCCGCGCCTTTCGAGAAGCCTATGAGAGGGACCCTTCTGAGGCCGAAGCTCAGGCATTCGACGCTGTCGGGATACTTCTCGAAGGGGTTCGGCCCTCATCCGCGACGCCGGCAACCCGGCTGAGTCTTGCTGCATGGCTTCGCGGTGGTCCGCGGCATCGCGGTGCGACGGGCGATTTGTCGATTTCTACAGATGGTGCGGTGGTCCACGACCTATCTCTCTTTGCGACCGACTCGGCTGGTTATATTTCACCGTGGATACATCTCCGATGACTGCCTTGGATACGTCCCCGATAGAGATCGCGGCGCTTGAAGCTATTCCTGTCTCTCGGAATATCGTGTAGAAGCAGGCATGGATTCGTCCCCCCAACTCGAGGCCGCTCCCCCGAAAAAGGACAGACGCTGGCTCCATTACCTCCTGTTCGGACTGACCCTGGCGTCGACGCTCTATTTTGGTTTTGCGATGAGCGAAGGGTTCTATTTCGGGGCTGGCGGTACAGAAGGCGTCGTGCCCAGCTTTCCGTTGGTTGCTTTCGGCGCTGCGAGCTACTGCCTGTCGATCATGGGCATCCTTCTCGCACACGAAATGGGTCACTACCTGACCGCGAAAAAGTACGGTGTGGACGCGACGCCCCCGTTTTTTATCCCCATGTACACCATCTTCGGGACGATGGGGGCTTTTATACGAATGCGTGTGACCGAGAAGGTCCGGGGCGATCACTTCATGAAGATCGCAGCCTACGGGCCGTTGGCCGGTTTCGCGGTGACTGTGCCTGTGGTCTTCTTTGGCCTGGCTCTCTCGTCGGTCGGTCCCGCGCCGGTCGATGGTGGCTCGGGAATGGCGTTGGGGGATTCCGCCCTCTTCCTGCTTTTCGAACCGATCTTCTTTAGCGAGCTACCGGCTGGGTACGACATTTGGCTGCACCCAATGGCCTTCGCGGGCTGGGCTGGCCTGTTCGTGACCGCGATCAACCTGATACCGGTCGGGCAGCTCGATGGCGGTCATATCTCCTATTGTCTTTTCGGCGAAAGTCACAACCGGGTAGTGCCTCTGGTTTTTGGCGGCTTTCTGGCCGTAACGTTTTTCGTTTTTGCAGGTTGGGTCGCGATCTGTATCTTCGTGTTCTTGATGGGAATCAAACATCCTCCCCTTTGCACTGGGTTGCCGGTGGGGGGAGTGAGTCGAAGAATTGGTGTGCTCACCGTTGTAGTTTTCTTCCTGTCCTTTACACCGATTCCTTTCGAGGGCTTTCCGTCTTTGTTGGAGATGCTTGCCCCATGAAATTCGAGTGCGAAAGCTGTGGTCAGTTAGCCGAGGCCGCCAGTCTCGGCGTCGAGGACGGCCAAGTCGTCGTCAAATGTAGCCAGTGCGGAGCGATCAACCGCCCCGAATCCAAGGCCGGCAGCGGTCCCCACGAGGCCGCCCCCCTGGCCGAACAGCGAGAAGAGGTTGCCACCGGCAGCGTCTCGACCTCGGCGGAACCCGTCGAGGAAGAGCCTGAATCACACAGCCAGCCGGGCCCGGTTCGCATCCACCACGACGAGATCAAGTGTCCGAAGTGTTTCCATACCCAGCTCGTGCGCTCCAATTGTGCTCGCTGTGGTCTGGACTTGAGTCAATCGGACCTGGACAAAGCGCGGTGGGAGCCAGATCCATCAGGCAAGGAAGAGGCCTATGCGCGAGCGCTGGAGCTCTGGGCGCAGATAGAGATATCGCCGGGCGAACGCCAACAGCACGAACGGTTTGTGTCTCACTGCACGAATCACCATCTTCTGGACCTGTGTACTAGGCGCTATCGAGAATGGATCTCGGAGAGGCCCGGCGACGAGCCTGCTACAGAATTCATGATGGTCGCTGTTCAGCGTATGGAGAAAGTGGCACTCGCGATGATGGGTACCCAGGCTTGGGCCGAGAATCTCAAGGACCGCGTGGCTTCAGTAAGGCGCTTGCTACTGTTTGTTTCGGTCGTGTTGGTCGTGCTCGGGTTGGCCCTGCTCTTCTTGATCATGAAAAAGAAACAAGAGGTACTTCCCGTCGATCTGTAGCCTTCCGGTATGACTGATTCGGTGCCATAATGCTTGAACGACTTCAGCCAAGCGGTCGGTAGGAAACGAATGGTTCAGTTCAATCTGAAAAAGCGCGAAGTTGCAATCAAGATCGTTTACTACGGCCCGCCGTTGAGCGGCAAAACCACGAACCTGCAAGCGCTTTTCGGAGAAGCCGACAAAATGTCTCGTGGCCGGCTGGTCACTCTCGAGACACGCGACGACAGAACGATCTACTTCGACATGTTGCCGGTTGTCCTGTCCTCTCGCTCCGGCCATCGTCTGACCTTCAAGCTCTACACAGTACCCGGGCAGCCGGTGCACAATGCGACCCGTCGAGTCGTGCTGCGGGGAGTGGATGGGGTTGCGTTTATTGCCAGCAGCGAGCGCAATGAGCTCGAGAACAACACACTGTCGTGGTCGAACCTATTGGAGAACCTCGAGGCCAATAACCTGAAAATTCAGGACGTCCCGGCGGTCATCCAGTTCAATAAACAAGACCTGCCAGACGTCCTTACGGCCGCCGAAATGAAGGCCGTGGAACGTTATTCCGGTGTACCGACCTTCGGAGCCACTGTCATTCGCGGAGAGGGGGCGTACGAAACCCTCAATGGGCTGCTGTTGCGGCTCTGGGATCAACTCTGTGAACGGCAGAACCTCGACAAGCGGCTCGGCTTGACCAAAGAAGAATTCGCTTCACACGTCAAAAAAGTCTTTGGAAAATCGTTAAATCCCTATGGACGACCTGGGTTCTGAAATAAGCGTCTCCCTCGCGGAAGTCGTTCACAAAGACCGCGAGCTCTTTCAAGAGGTTTGCCAGAGCTATGTCGATCTGTATCGAGTAGCGGTGAAACTTCTCGACAACCAGGGTAGCCGACTGATGGACATCCCCAGTCGCGCCGAGCTCTGCCAGTATATCTATGGCTTCCAGACCTGCCGGCTGGGATGTGTTCGCACGGTAAACGCGATCCGATTCCACGAACCGGCCTTTCAAACAGTGGAACAATCCGTCTGTTTCAGCGGCGCAGAGTACCGAATCGTCCCAATCCACTATGCTACTGACGTAGTTGGCAAGGTCGTCTTCGGACCGTTTCTGCCGACCACTGTCACGGGCCCTCCAGCGCACTTCTTGGCCATGGATCCGGGTCTGGACGCACGAGCCGCATGGGAAAAAACCGTGCGCTTCCGAAAGATGAGCCCCACTCTCGCCGAAAAGGTAGCTCGAAACCTGGCGACCGTGATCGAGGTGATGTCGTTTGTCGGTTTCAAGGGGCAGATGACAACCGATATGCACGTCGAATCGATAACCGAGGCCTACGCGGAGCTCGAAGCGAAGAACAAAGCACTCGAAGCATCCGTTCATACCCTTCAAGGCCTCAACGAAGAACGCTCGACCTTCCTCGCGAGAATCAGCGATCAGGTCAAGAAGCCGCTCACTAATCTCATCGGATATGCAGAAATGTTGGCCGAAGGAATCGGCGGCGACGTTACCGAGGATCAGACCGAGTTTCTCGGGACGATGATCGCCCAAGGCGAACTGATTCTCGGTCTTGCTGAAACGATGGATGAGTTGTCCCTGATCGAGCGAGGTCAGATCAACATCGCCCCCCATTCGGCGTCGATCGAAGAGCTGCTCATGTCGGTCTTGGACTTTGGGCAGAAGCAAGGCGAGCTACACGACGTCGAGGTCGAGATTCTCCCAGCCGATCCAGACCTGCCAAAGCTGTGGGTCGACGAAGACAGAATCCGCTCGATTCTGCTGAGAATCATCGACAACGCTGTTAAGTTCACCCCCGCTGGCGGTCGAGTTGTGATTTCGGCCTTTGGGGAGGACGACATAACCGATGGCGATCCTGTGCCACCCGGCTTCGTCGCATTAGCTGTAACCGACAGCGGAATCGGCGTGTCCCCGGCCTATCACGACCAGCTCTTTCACCCGTTCTACAGTGTTCACGGCGCCGAGTCCGCATACACCGGAACGGGCGTTGGTCTCACGATTGCGGCCGCCTATGCCGAGGCACACGGCGGCAAGATACTCGTGCAGAGCAAGCCAAACGCCGGCTCGACGTTTAGCATCCTCCTGCCAACCAGTCCGTCGAGTTCACTTCCTTAGCTGATGTCTGAGTTCTCGAACATCGATATCTTCGTAGACCGTCTTGGCGGAAGGGGCTCCTTTGGAGGTGTAGAGATCGGAAGTGGCGACGACGCCGCTGTTCTTCGAGGAGGGACCTGGCCAGTCGTGTCGGTCGACACGCTGGTCGAAGGTGTTCACTGGGATGAGAAATACTCGAGCTGGGAGGATGTGGGGTACAAATTGTTGGCCTGCAACCTGAGTGATATGGCCGCGATGGGTGCCATTCCAGGGCCCTTCTTGTTGGCGCTCAGTCTGCCCTCGGCACAGGACGCCGACCTAGCACGTCGGCTGGCCGAAGGCCTGGCCATGGCGCGGGAACCCCACGGCCTGAAAGCTGAAATGGTCCGCCCGATTGGGGGAGACTTGACCCGAAGTCCGGGCCCGGCGGTCCTTTCCTTAACCCTTTTCGGACAACCCGGACCTGGCGAGCGCCTTCTGCTGAGGAGCGGCGCCCGAGTTGGCGACAGTATCTGGGTATCAGGACGCCTTGGCCTCTCCGCCAGTGGCCTTGCGGTTCTCGAAGCAGGCTGCGATCCACAACCGTTCGAAAGGGCGATTTCTCGTCACCGGCGTCCGGCGGCTCGGCTGGAGCTGGGTCTTGCGCTTGCTGAACATGCAGGGGTCAGCGCCGCCATCGACATCAGCGACGGCATCGGCGGCGATCTCCCACATATTCTGCGGGCATCGGGCGGCCTTGGTGCGACCATCCGGGCGGACGACCTTCCGATCGCGGACGAGACCGAGCGCGCTGGGTCCATTCTCGGACTCGATCCGCTGGAGCTGGCGATTGGGGGCGGCGAGGACTTCGAGCTCTTGGTTACAGCAACGTCCGACGAAGACGCCAACCTGACGGCGTTGGGATTGACACCTATCGGGCGCGTTGTGGAAGAGCCGGGCATCACTTACACTGCTCGAGGGGGGAAGCTATCGAATCACGTGATTTTTGGCTACCAACACGAGTGACCCCAGATGGAGTACGGACTTCAGAGCGAAGGGTTTGCGTCAAGCTACGCCGCTGACGTAGCCCCGAAGTGGGACAAGGAACTCTGCGACGCACTTCGGCCCTACCTGGCCCACGTCGACAATGAGAATGCGCTTGCGGCCGAGTGCCGCGCTGGGCAAATCTGCGACCTCATTTTGGAGTCCGTCGGAACCGGGCGGGTAATGGCTGTCGATCCGTCCCGAGAGATGCTCGATGTGGCGCGGGGCCGTCTCGCCGAACGGGACGGGCAGTCTGTGTTCTTCAACTGCCAGTCGACCACCAATCTCAGCTACGCAGGTGGCGTCTTTGGACGTGCAGTATGTCTGGCCGCACCGCTCACCAGGAAGAAGGCCAATCTCGTCGTGGGCGAACTCAATCGGGTTGTGAAGCCCGGTGGTCTCCTCGCGATTGCGGCACCGGTTTCGGGAACCGACGTGTTTCTCGACCTCCTAGTCGAATCGATCTGCGCCTGCGCGGCCCTCAACGAGAGATTGCTCGAGGACGTCGAGGCTTTTCGGAACGATCTGGTCAGCGCGGAATCACTGTCTGATTCCCTCGAGCGCCGGGGAGCCACGGTTGTGGCCAGCGGTCAAATCGACGCCGTGGCTCAGATCAATTATCCTCAAGCGCTCTACTTCACTCCCCTTCTGCAACACCTTTTGCTGCCACATTGGTTGGACGTGGTTTCAGTTCCAGCGCAGCGGAAAGAGCTGATGCAGGACGTCATTAAGAGGGTGCAGCACTACTTCGAGGGTATGGACCTGTCGATCACAATCAGCGGCGCTTGGATCGTCGCCAGTACATCCGAAGAGCGACACGAAGAGATCTACGAGATCGAGGACCTCGATGTCGCCGAGGTCGAAGAGGCTGTGAGCGTCACCTCGAGAGACCTCTTCGATCCGCTGGATGACGACGCACACGAGCCGCCGCTGTGATACCGAACGACCCAGCCAATCTCCGGCCGGGGTCTCTATTTGCAGGCCGGTATGTCATTCAGTTGAGAGTGGCCACCGGACCCCTATCAGTTGTCCATTTCGCCAGACGTACCGACACAGGACAGCGGGTCGCGATCAAATGCCTGCGGGTTGACCGTATAGCCGACGCGGACGTCAGTCGCAGCTTCCGTTCCGAGTGTTTGGTGGCCTCTGGATTACGACATCGAAACACAGTCCAACTACTCGACTATGGTGCCACCGGTGGCATCCCGTATCTGGTTATGGAAGCCGTGCTGGGATCCAATCTGGGCGGTGTGCTCAAGACGGGAGGCAAACTTTCCCCACAACGCGTGACACGCATCGTCAAACAGGTTCTGGATTCGCTCGAAGAGGCGCACAGCCTCGGAGTCCTACACCGCGACATCAAGCCAACCAACATCATGTTGGCTCAACACCCGTTCGAGAAGGACTTCGTCAAAGTCCTCGACTTCGGGACCGCCACGACGGTGGGCGCTGCAGCCTCGACCCCCTTGGCAGGGACACCGCTCTACATGGCTCCCGAGCTTACTCAGGGGACGTCGGCGAGCATCGGAAGCGACTTGTACTCGCTGGGCTGCGTGGCATACGAGCTCTCGGTTGGCAGACCGCCGTTCGAGGGTGAGTCGGCGATCGATACAATGATGATGCACGCCAAGGAGCCTTTTCCTTCGCTGCCCAACGACCTCCACTCACCCGCTCTGGTGGAGTTCATACAGTGGACTACTCAGAAGGACCCGACTTCGCGTTTGAGGGACGCTCGGACGGCCAGATTGACCCTGACGGGTGAGCGCCAGTTTGCAACCTTGCCACCGCCCCTATTCCATCGTTTTGGGCAGGTACCCGCAGTCCCGCTCAAAGCCGGAGAGACCTTGAGAGCGGTCGAGGTGGAGAGACGTGATGACTCCAACCGGCTGTTACGCGCGGTGGTTGAGGCCGTCGACTCGCCTCTTCCGACCTTTGTGTTCCTGACCGGATTGTCGGGTTCGGGGGTAAGTAGATTGGCAAGCGACGTGCTGGCTCTGGACGCTATCCAGAGACGAGTCGAGGTGAAGTCCGCTCGCTGTTGGCCGTCGAAAACATCCGAAGGCAAGCCACTGGCGAATGCCTTCGCAGAGCCAGACGACGGCGATCCGCTTTCGAGGCTCGAAATGGCCACACGGCTGTGGGATAGGGCAAAGGAAAGGCCCTCGCTCCTGTTCTTGGACGAGATTCATCTTGCTGACGAGCTTACGCTCGGAATACTGGAACGCTGGCTCCATAAGGGTCGGGGAATCCCCCAGAATCTCACAGTGGTGGGAACGGTTCGTCTGCACGATCCGCGTACCAATCGCGGCTTCGATCAGATCTGCGGCCGCCTCGTGGGCCGATGGGCCCAACATCTGAGAGTCATCTCGATCGAGAACCCGCCGGTATCGCAGGTGGGTGAGCTCGTATCCGAGACGTTCGGACCGTCAGACCAAGCAAAGCAGATCCTGTGGAATCTGACCCGTGGCCATCTGCATTACCTGACCCAACTCTACCATCACTGCCACCAAGACCGCTCAGCGCGAATGGCGGTGGCGACCATCACCAAAACCACCGGCGCCAGAGGTCCAGAACTGCGAATGCCGACCAGTTTTCGCGATCTCGTAATCCGGCGGCTTGCGTCTACTCGAACCGAATCGCCGGGCCTCCACTATACGTTGCTCGCGCTCGCGGTGCTGGGCGGGAGCGCACGTGTAACCAAGCTCGACGAGATGGCAAAGGCTCTGCCCGACCAAGAGGAGGGCCTCTTCAGCCTCGATGATGTCGCCGACTACGTTTCGCTCGGTTGCTCGCTCGGCTTACTAGTGGATGAGAGCACTGGTCACGAAACGCGCGTCCGGCTTGCCAACGACGCACTGTTCGAGGTCATCGTCTCGTCGATGATCGACAGTGGCCAATGGCAGACCGCCAACCTGAAAGCGGCACAAACTGCGCTGAGTACACAGCGAGGTGCATTCGGCCAACATTCTACCTCGGCGTTTCACGCTCTCATCGGCGGAAACGTCGCAGAAGGATGCCGGCAGTTGATTCAAGCCTCTCACACCGCCCGTTCTGGCGGAGATCTGGTGCACGCCGGCCAGCTTCTGGAGCTGGCCCACTTGCGTGCCGAGGCGGCAGAACTCTCGCCGCAAGAACGTCTACAGATCATGTTGCTGCTGGCCGAAATCAAACGAACCTCGGGGGTCTGGGGAGCAGCCCAAGACTTGTTTGAACGAGCCCTCGAGTTCCCGCATACCGAGGACGACTCGGAACGCCGGTTGCGTTTGCGGCTCGATCTCGCCGACGTGATGATCTCCCGGGGCGACTTAGAGAACGCGAGGGAGCAACTGAGTTCCGCGCTGGGTGCAGCTGCGGAGCTGGAGCGATTCGACCTCGAGGGGGAAACCTCTTTCCACCTCGGCAAGCTCGAAGCAGAGGCCGGCAATCCGGAACAAGCCCAGAGCCTATTTCAGCACGCTAGATTGCTGTTGAGTCAACAGGGCGATCGTGACTGGCTTCTGAAGATCGATGTCGCTCTCGCAAACTCACTCTTGGAGAGTGGGCAGAACACAGCCGCTCAGCAGTCCCTTTCACGGGTCGACGAGTCCGCGATCGCCCAATTGGGTGGCACTGTCGAGGCGTCGTTCTTTCACATCAGAGCGAAGTTGGCGTTGCGGTCAAAGGACTACTCCAAGGCCAAAGAGGACCTCCGAGCGGCGGTCAAGTTGAGGCAGGCCGCGGGGGAAGATCGACAACTCGGTCGATTGATCATGGACCTGGCCTGGACGTACTTTCGAGAGGGCAGCTATCAGCGTGCTGCCCGGAGCGCAGCCAGCGCTGCCCGGAACTTTGCGATCGTCGACTATGCCTCCGGAGAATCGGCCGCTCGAGCGCTGCTGATCCGCGCCTCCTACCAGAGCAGGAACTTCAATGATGTGATCGACGGGGCGGAGGAGGCCTTGAGCTTGAGTGAATTCGTGGACAACACGGTCGAGTGGGCCTCAACCTCCCATTTCGCGTGTCGTGCTGCGCTCCGTGTGGGGTCCAGCGAGGAAGCCCTGAGGCATGCTCAGAACCTCAATGGTCATGTCGAGCAACACGGTCTGGAAAAACTCCGAGCTGCCGCGACACTCGATCTGGCTGACAGCCTGTTTTGCAATGGTAGATTCGAGGAAGCTCGCGGTCAGGTCGAGGCCGAATCGGCCGCGTTAGTTGCCCAGCCGTGGGCGACCGAAGCCGCCTTCCTGAGATTGCGCCTGGCCATTCTGGACCGACCGGCCGATATCGAAGCAGCTGCCGGCTTGGTCCTGTCACAACTCGACTCAGTCGACCCGTATGCCGATCTCGAGGGAAGGCTGCTCTTGGCCTTGTCAGCGGAACTCGGTTGGGCTGGGTGTCCGGGTGACAACCCGACTCGCCTCTTCGACCTATCAAAGCAGCCAGGCTCAGATCCAGCGGCAACACTCGACTATCTCTTGGGGTCTCATGCTTCAGATCAGGTCGAACACGCCCGACAGGCGGTGTTGAGGAAACTCTAGAGCGCCCGGAAGGCCTTCACTCGCTAGCAAGAGGCTGAACGGTGACGTTGTAGGTCGCTCTCACCCTCGGGTTGTGGCTTCCGACGTAGATCCTCACCAGTCCTTCTGAGAACCAGGCATCAATGGCTGGGTTGATTGAACCGCGGCTGTCGTCATTGCAGAAGATGCCATCGGACGATTTGACCACCAGCGTCAAGTCGCTCGACGACTCGGCCAAGATTCCCAGGTGCGCGTCGCTCGACAGCAAAATCGTGTGATTGGCCTCTTCCGAGATTGCCCCCAAGCAGGCTGCTCCATGAACCTGTGCGGACTGATCGCCCCCGCTGGTTCCCTGCAGCCGAAGCGGTCTGCTGCCCGTGACTTCTGGGGCGAGCGGCCGACCGGTATGGCTCACCAGAACGGAGTACTCACCCGTGGCATCACTGCTGGTGGTGCCGACGTAAAGCGAATACTCCCCGATTGCGAGGTAGTTGGTTAGCGCCGGGTCGCGATTCGTCTCAGATGCGTCATCGTTGCAGAAGCCCAAGTTCCCACCGCCCAGAAGTAAAGTCGGATCGTGGTCTCCGTCTGTTGTGACTTCGACGCGAATGACGCCCTCTTCGATCACATCGAGAAGGAACTGGGGTTGGCGCGATACATAGCCCGGACAGCCGTGGACGACGGATCCGGCTGAAACCTCGCCACCATAGCTACCCGAGAAGTTTCCAGTGAATCCCTCGCGCACGATGATCCGGGATGGCCCCGTCTGGGCACTGGCCACACAGGCTATGACCGTTACAATCATCCAGATAGTGATCGATATATGAACTCTCAGGGAGCGAGTTCCGTGTTGCATGCCTCTTCCTCGAATCCGTTATTGGGCGGCGGAATCATGGCGGATTCCGATCACAAGTACAACCCCACGTTCCGTTGGATTCTTGCATTGGCGCAGTGAACGTGTTAGCACGCTCTGAGAGCGTAACTTCAGGTGAGTAATGGCAATCGTCCTCCTGATTGACCCGAGTCGAACGATTCGACGGGTTGTCGAAATGGCCTTCAAGGCTTCCGGGCATGATATTGTGGCTGCCGATTCGGCTGCTGCGGGCAAAGAGGCGGTGGTTCGATATGATCCAGCAGTCGTCTTGCTCAACTACCGTCTGCCCGACGCCTCCGGTCTTGAATTGTTGGGTGCACTAAGAGCCGATCCTGCGACCTCTGGCGTGCCGATTGTCGTTATGGGTGGAACCTTCGAGGCCTTTGATGCGGACCAAGCCGCGCAAGCGGGCGCGAACTCGGTCCTGATGAAACCCTTCAAAACAGAAGCTTTGCGGCAAACCGTCGCCGGACTGATCAGTGGTGCAGGCGTTCCTGCTAGCGCACAGCCTTCGGCGCCACAGCCAGCCGCGCTTCCGCAGGCACCGCCACCACCGCCACCTGCACCGCAGGGAATGAGGCCTCCAGCTCCAATGGCCGCCCCTCGGCCGGCAGCAGCTGCGCCACCGGCACCGCCCGCACCTCCGAGAATGGCACCGCCTCCGGCGCCGCCAGTAAGGCAGGCTCCCGCAATGGCACCTCCGGTGGCACCGCCACCGGCCGCGCCGCCCGCGCCGCCAGTTGCGATGGCTGCTCCGGTTCCGCCGGTCGCTGCGCCAGTACCAGCTTCACCGCCTGTCCCGAGTGGCAGACCAGTCGGAGCGCCTCCTGCGGCCATGGTGACCGCCGATCCTGAAGCAGTCAGGGCGGCAGTTCGGGAGTTTCTACCCCAGGTAGTGCGCGACGCCCTCGCCCAGTTGCTTCGTGATGGACTAGAAAATCGCCTGCGCAGCTACGCCCAGGAACGGGTGGCGGCCATGTTCCGAGAGAACCTGCGCGAGACTGCTCGCCAGCTCGTGGAACAAGAGCTTCAACGCTACCGAGGCGGATGAACGACCGACTGCGAGAACAGGTCCTCGCAGACCCGACTATTCCCAAACCAATCCGAAGTGCACTCGAACAGGGACTTCCGCTCGAAGAGATTCGTCTCGATCGGTTCGGAGCCTGGTGGCATGCCGGCCAACGGGTTGAGCATGAGCGGATCTGCCGACTGTTTCATCGCAGTATCGAGCGGACTGAAGGCGGCACATACGTTTTGGCCATCTGGCATTTCACGTACCCAATTGTTGTCGAAGATACCCCGCTCTTTGTTTTGCGAGTCCGAATACCCGAAGACGGCACTGAGAAGGTGGCCGTTGAGCTCTCCGACGGTTCGACCGAGCAACTCGAGTTGGAGGATCTGAGGCTCGATGGCGAGCGCCTCACAACCACCTTCCAGAACCGACCCTTCGAGGCCCGCTTTCTGCGAGACCCCTACCATACGCTGTTGGACGCCGTTCGCGATTACCCCGGTGGCGGCTATGCACTGGCCGTCGGTGACACGCTCCAGCCACTGCCGTTTGATTCCGCGTGATTCGACCGTGCGGGCGGCTGCCCCCACCATACCGTGCCTTTTCGGGCTGACTTTCGGGCTCTGCTTCGCTATCATCATGATGACAATAGCCTTTTAGAACAGTCGATTTGAATTGGAGGTAAAGCCATGAAGCGCTTTCTTAGCGACGTATTGGCCCAGAAGGGGGGTACCGTTTACAGCGTGGCTCCTGATGCCACGGCTCTTGAGGCCGTTCACCTCATGAACGAAAAAGGCATCGGGGCGGTCCTCGTATTAGTCGATGGCAAAACTGTCGGCATCTTCTCCGAACGAGATGTACTTCGCCGGGTCCTGGACGACGGCTTGGATGCCGCAAAAACCGCGGTTAGCGAGGTCATGACCAAAAAAGTGGTCTCGATGCGTTCGGACAAGACAGTCAATGAGGCGATGGGCGTCATGACCGAGAAACGCTGCCGCCATCTTCCGATTATCGACGATGACGAACTGAAAGGAGTCCTCTCTGTCGGCGACCTAACGAAGTGGGTTTGTCGGGATCAGGAACATGAGATCGAGGAAATGATCGACTACATCGTGGGCCGGTATCCCGGCTAGTCGTGGTGAATCGATTCAGGCACTGGCGTTGTCGAGTGGACCGAGTCCTCCTCGTCGCTGACTTCTGTCTGAGAGACCTCGTCGATCAGAATCGAGTCTCCCTCCACGCCAGCCAGCAAGCATGTGGTCACCGGTTCGATAACACGCTCAGAGAACAATCGGCGAAGGTCGCGAGCGTCAGTGAGCTTGAGGGCGTCTGCCTTGATGAGCTCCTCGGTTCGCGACTCGATATCAAGCTGCAGACCGTAGCCCTCTAGGAGACTGGCGCGAAATCGGGCCAGCTGTTGCTCGAAAAGTGCGCCGATTAAAGCACCGCCGGATGACGCGGCCGATTCGAACAAGATGGGGTGGTGAGCGTAACACTTCAGTTTAGCGCCCAGGCGCTCGTCATGAGCCTCCAGAAGGCGCGAGGCTCTTGCCCTCGTGTCCTTCACCGGATCGGCGCTTCCAAATCCGATCCGCTTCAGTTCCTCTACGCCAGTGTTGACGGTCAGAACGAATACAGCGTGACTCGCGTCGGCGACCATACCCCGAGTATCCCTGATCTTGCCCTCTTCGAAGAGCGCAAAAAACCGGTCCTGAACTTGAGGATGGGCGAGATCGAAGTCTTCGAGTAGTACGACCGAAGTCGGCCGTCGCCTCAAGGGCGTCACGAGCGCGTCTTCGTCCTGATAACCTACGTAGCCTGGGGGCGAACCGATCAAACGACTGATCGCGTGCGCCTCCTGGAAATCGGTCATGTTGAGACGAATCAAGGCTCGAGTATCAGCGTAGATCTCCTTCGCGAGCGCTTTGGCCAGGTCGGTCTTGCCTACAGCCGGTGGCCCGACGAAGACGAAGACTGCTTGGGGACCGCTGCTCATTCCAGAGCGGAGGCGGCCCGACACCAGTGCGCGAGCCGATTGCTGGACTGCAGCCTCCTGTCCAATCACGTAGGGTTTGAGGCGAGATGCTAAACCAACCCACCAACCCTGCTCGCCGTGAACGAGACGGTCGAGAGGCAGTCCCGTCTTCAGGGCGATTTGGGCGGCCACCGACTCCCGCGAAACCACGGGCAGCGTCGCCTGTGGCGCACCGCTATCGTTGTTCGAAGCCTCGTCCTGTGGCTGGTCGTCGACACTCTCGGCAGCCTTGATGGATTCAGCGATCGCCGCGTCCATCAGCAGTTTCTTGGCCTTATCGGGCAGCCGTTGTTCTGGCAGGAAGCGGACAGAGAGCTCCAACGCCGCCACGACCGCTTCGTCAGAGACGCGAACTTCGTAGTCCTTTTCGTAGGCACTGACCAAACTGTGGAGGATCGATGCGCACAGCTCCTCTTCGGGCTCTGGGACCTCAATCCGCTCGAAGCGGCGCTTCAAGGCTGGATCTTGCTCGATCCAGCGGTGATATTCTGTCTCTGTGGTCGCTGCGACCACCGCAACATCGCCGTTAGCTAGCGCTGCTTTGAAGTGATTTGGAACCTCGGCGGGCTGCCCGCTTCCACTCCTTGGCGAGAAAACCGCGTGGGCTTCGTCGATGAACAGGATGACTTTGTTGGTCGCTTCGAGAAGCAACGCTTTGATTCGCGCCTCGAGATCACCCCTGTAGCTCGTTCCGCCGATCAGGCTGGCGCCGTTGATCTCGACAACGCGGCAGCCGAGCAACTTGGCGGGGACGTTCCCTTGTTCGATGCGCGTTGCGAGCGCTGAGGCAAGGGCCGTCTTACCGACTCCAGCCTCTCCGGTCAGCAGTGGGTTGCGCTGTTCCGGTCGCAGTAGGACGTTGATCATCCGTTGCAGCTCACGGTCTCGGCCGAGGATTTTCGGGAGGCGCCCGTTGGCAGCCTCGGCCGTCAGGTCCCGCCCCAGTAGGTCCAGCATCGGCGTGGGCGACAGCGAACCGGCCAAATCGTCTCCGCGGTCCTGTTCGGCCAGAGCAGCACCCTCGAGCACTTTTGGATCGCCGAGCAAACTCCGGATTTCGGATTCGAGACCTAGCGCTCGGATCAACTCGAGGCTGGAACCACCGTCTGCTAGAAAGCCCTCAACCAGATTGGCCTCGCCGACTCGACCCTTGAGGCCCGCCTTGTCCGATGCATAGGTCAGCATCCGAACCAGTCGAGGGGTCATCGTTCGGCGAGAGAGCAAGAACACGGGCTGTGCTGGAAAGCGAACCCCGACAATCCGCAGGAGTTCCTCTCTCAGTTTTCGCGGATCGACGCCTGATGCTTCCGATGCCCGCCACAGGATGCTCTCTCTGAGGCTGCACAAAACTGCCACGACGTGGGGAGTACCCAAGAAGGGCATTCCGTTCTTGGCCGCGAGTTGCATGGCGTCTTGCATGACTCGCCAGGTCTGCTCGATAAACGCAGTGGGTCGAAGCACGCCATCGGTATCGAAGAGGGTGTCGCTTCCCGGTGCAGCCAGCTGCCGAATCGCCCATCGTACTGATGCTGATTCCTGTACCTCGGCTCGCCAGCCGACGACTCGGGCAAGATCGTTCTCGGAGACCCGGTCCCAGCCAGCTTCGCGAGCCCAATTGAGAGCGTCGTCGAGAATACCGATGAATCCGAGGGAAAAGTTGTCGACCAGAAGCCTTGGCTCACCGTCCGTCTCGCGCTCGACGCGTCGTGCCAGTTCCTCGATGTCTGCAAGAATGTTCTGAGTCGTACCGGAACCTCGGGAAGCCCGAGCTAGCTGCTCGCCTAGTTCGTCGTGTCCGCTGCGGAGAAGGACGACAATCAAGTCGATCGGAAGGAACAGAGAGCGACCTACCTCGCCGAGCCAATCGCGAGTGTTTTCCAAGGCCTTCCAGGCCTTGGCGTCAAACAAATGACGTTGTAGATAACCTTCGCCGTCGTACAAACCCGACGACGTAGACTGCCCTTTCATCAATCCTCCCTAATGGCCCCGCCAACCGGTGCGTCGCCAAGTATAGCAGGCTTGGCGGGTTCGGTAGATGGTCACTTTTGCAAAATCGGCAGTTTCAGCGGAAAAACAAATCTTTGTTACTTTACAACAACGCTTTAGGTGGCCAATACTCCCCGAAGCCATGGCAAGAATTTGTCCCGAATGCGGTGTTACGAGCCCCGGAGAAGTCGACTTCTGCGAGCTCTGCGGTCACGACCTACGTGGGAGTGCGACCCCATCCGGCGGCCACCCCCACAGGATGCCGAGCGGCCTACTGCGTGTGCCTGGCGAGGCCGATAGCGGAACTGACCAGGGTTCCCGGCCGATCCAACACACTGAAGATCTCCCGGTGGTTCAGGTACAACCCGTCAACAAGGCGGCGGTCGGCGAAGCAGCTGCGCGGGTCTCTCTGTCAGGCGACTTCACCGGTCTCGAGGGCTCAATTGTCGGGCGAGTGAAACTCGTCGTCGAGCAGGGGAAGATCATTGGCGAGCAGTATCTACTGTCTGAGAGCCTCATGCTTATTGGACGCGTCGACCCCGAAGCCAATTTCTACCCCGATATCGATCTGAGCGGACAGGATAACGAATACGTGCATCGTCAACATGCCCGGATTCAATTCATCGACGGGGGCGCCAAAATCTCCGTGGAGCACATCGGCGGTCACAACCAGACCCTTGTGAACAACTCGCCTCTCGAGGTCGGAGAACTCGTCGAACTCCGAGTCGGCGACAGACTCCGGGTCGGCCGAGTCGTCATGCGACTCGTGTGGTTTGAGTCGTGATCACCTATTGGCAAGACTATTGCTAGTATGACGATGACACTCAGTTGTGTGGGAGCGAACCGATTAACTTGCTACGTACCACTTTATTTTTCCTATTTGGCCTCGCGCTAGTTCAGGGCACGGCCTGCACCAAGACCAAAAAGGTCATTGATGTCCGCTCCTCGTGCGCCGTGTGCCACTCTCCCAGACCGGCGACGGGAGGAGAACCTCATGGCATCGTCGATGCCCATCCGGGGCACGAGCTGTCATGCGTCGATTGCCATGGGGGAGACTCAACCTCCTATTCGCAAGACACAGCTCATGTTCAGCCCCCCGAAGAGGGAATGCAGCTGCGATTCCTCACCGCGGGCGAGCTGGACGAACTGGACCCGGAATACCTCAGATTCGTGAATCCGGGTGACTTGCGTGTCGCACCACAAGCATGCGGGCAATCTGACTGCCACGGTGATATCGTCGACCGTGTGTCGCGCTCTGTCATGACCCATACCTCCGGTGAGGTCACAGTGGCCCGCTATCGCGCCGGAGTGCAGGACACACCCCTCGCAGAGGTCGGCGCCCAGGGACTGACCGATCCAGATTATGATCCAAATGTCCTGGGTTCGTCGGAGAGCATCACGCGATTTGATCCTCGTGTGGACGAAACACCCATCGAAGAACGCACCTACGGTCAGTTTCAGGATGACTACATGGTGAAATCCTGCTTCCGTTGCCACATCTCGGATTTCGGCGAGAACAGGTTTCCTGGTGACTACCGATCGTCCGGTTGCTCTGCCTGTCATATGTTGTATGCAGACAACGGTGTGTCGGAGTCGGCAGATCCCACTATCAGCCGCGACCATATCCCGCGACCCATTACGCATGAAATGACCTCTGAGATAACGAGTGAGCAATGCATGCATTGCCACTATCGCGGCGCGAGAATCGGCCCCAGTTATTTTGGATATCGCGAAGCCGGAGGCGCCGGGTTTAACCCAGAGAATCCCGAAGTGCTGGGAATTGGGCTGCACGGGCATGATCCGGCCTTCTACTTAACCGACGAGGACACGACGAACTTCGTCGACGAAACACCGCCAGATGTTCATCAGCTGGGTGGTATGACCTGCATCGATTGCCATACCGAGCTCGAGGTTCACGGCGACGGCCACCTCTATGCAGATACACAGCTCGCGACCGAGATTCGGTGTGAGAGCTGTCATGGCTCAATCGACGAAGAAACCGACGGTCAGACAGCACTCGGCAATCCTGTGTCGCGGTTGACTCGCTCCGAGTCTGGCACCTGGACACTTGGCTCGGCAGACGGTCAGTCGACGTGGGAAGTGACGCAAATCGCCAACTCTGTCGACCCGAATAGCCCCACCTATTCCAGCCGAGCAGACTATGCGATGGGACGAACAGAAGACGGTTTCAGTCATTCAGATGGAATCAGCTGTGAAACCTGTCACGCAGGGTGGTTGCCGAGCTGCTACGGGTGCCATGTCACCATGAACTACGACGGCACCGGGCGCGTTCAGAGTACTGGCCAGGTCACTCCGGGACGGCCCTCGGGCGACCGTTGGTGGGTGGTCACAGACGATCTTGTTCTCATGCACAAACCGGACGGCATGATCGGCCTGTCGATGCCCTCTGAGCGCTTCTTTCTGACGGTCCTAGACGGCTCTGATGAACCAATATTGGACCGCGTCGCTCGACCCTTTGAGGGGGAGGAGGGGATGGGCTTTGGCCAACGCACGGTTCAACCTCACACGATTCAGGAAAGGGCTGCCTTCAGCCAGTGCCCGCGCTGCCACATCCTAGACGACCGCTCCAATGAGGATCAGTTGAGAGTCACCGTTGGTTTCGGTTCCGACCGATTCGTAGTGGAGGACGGCGCTGGCGTCAGCTACCGCCTCGATGCCATTCAGGATGAAGAGGGAAATCCGCTCGTCACGGTCGGCCACCCTGGCCAAGAGGAAAGCCGACCACTCGACATCGACCTAGCCCACTGGCTGCTCAACACGTCAATCGAAGATGAGGGGGCTGAGTGATTTCTGGTACGATTAACGCGATGAACACGAAACGCTATCAGCTACTTGCCATCGTTGGACTGGTTGCTCTCAGCTCGACCTTCACTGCATGTATCGAAGAAATTCTACTGATCGACCCGGCCGTCACGTTCTCACAATCGAACGAGCCGCCCGTCACTGGTGAGATTTCGATCACACTCGGAATGTACCAGGAACAGTTTTTTGACGAGCTGAACGAAGGCGATGACCTCCCCATCATCTTCGGGCTACAGGGCGGGACGTGGGTAATGCCTGCGATCCGATGCACCGGCATGGCAGTCTCGGTCGAAGTAACCGCTTCCGTGGTGACCGAAAACGGCGAGGACGTCGGAATACTTCCTGCTGATGGAATGCGACTGTTGCCTCAGCCGGACGGTTCGCTTCACATCGAGGCGATTCCAATTCCCATCGGGCATCCTGGCACCGCTTCGAACGAACCAATCGACGACCTATATGGCCAAAATGCGATCCTCACGATATCGGTGGTCGATTCGGGTGGCCGGCGCGCTGAGGCCCATATTGACGTCGTGCTCACCAGCGGCTAACCACTATTTTCGCTCGACGAGTCCTCGAGGCTACGCTATAAGCCCCTGCGACAGGCTGGAGAGTCGTAGCGGTGAAGACATTTGATGCAATAGTTGTTGGGGGCGGTCACGCTGGCTGCGAGGCCGCCCATGCCACCGCTCGACTGGGCCTCAACACCCTCCTCCTCACTATGAACATCGATACAATCGGGCACATGAGCTGTAACCCAGCGATGGGTGGCCTCGCCAAGAGCCAGCTCGTCCGTGAGGTTGATGCACTCGGCGGCCTGATTGCCCGAATCGCCGATGCGTCCGCGATTCAGTATCGACGCCTGAACATGAGCAAAGGGCCGGCTGTACGAGCCACCCGCTGTCAGTGCGACATGCGCATCTATCGCCAGCAGATGCAGCAAACGCTTTTCCAAACCCCCAATCTCACAATTAAGCAGGGGACAGCGGACAAGTTCATAATCGCCAACGGGCGTGTCAGCGGCGTAGTTACTCGACTGGGCCAGACCTTTGAGGCAGACGCCGTGGTCTTGACGACCGGTACCTTTCTCCGCGGCCTCTGTCACGTCGGAATGCGCAACTTCGATGGCGGACGAGCTGGAAGCAAATCAGCCGTTGCGCTCGCTGAGGTCCTGGCAGGACTCGGCCTCGAGATGGGGCGCCTCAAAACGGGAACAACCCCGCGGATCGATGGCAGAACAATTGATTGGAGTGTCACCACCGAGCAGCCCAGCGAGGCGACAGCCCGTTTGAGCTACTTTCACGACAGCGATCTGCTGCCCCAACGGTCGTGCTTCATCACATACACCAACGAGCAAACCCACGAAATCATCCGCGCTGCGACTGACCAATCACCGATGTTCACCGGTAAAATCGAAGGCGTAGGCCCCAGATATTGCCCCAGTATCGAGGACAAAGTCGTACGCTTTCCCGACAGGCCACGCCACCAGGTTTTTCTCGAACCGCACGGATTGGACACCCCGGAAATCTACCCGAACGGCCTGTCCACAAGCCTGCCAATTGAGGTTCAAGAGCGGTATGTCCAATCGATTGCCGGACTCGAGAACGCCCGAATCACTCGACCGGGCTACGCCGTAGAGTACGACTTCGTGCAACCCACGCAGCTTGCGCCCACTCTCGCTCTCAAGGCGCTGCCCGGCCTATATCTCGCGGGGCAGATCAACGGCACCAGCGGCTACGAGGAGGCCGCGGCGCAGGGACTGATGGCCGGCCTCAATGTCGCTCGTGAGATTCGAGGTGAGGATCCGGTTATCCTGGCCAGAGACCAAGCCTATATCGGCGTCTTAATCGACGATCTCGTGACACTCGGTACTCAAGAACCCTATCGAATGTTCACCAGTCGGGCTGAGTTCAGACTTCTTCTTCGCGAAGACAACGCCGACGAACGCCTCAGCGATATCGGTCGGTCTGTCGGCCTCTTGCCCGACGCGGACTTTGAGCAATTCAGCCAGAAGATGCGCGCCATCGAGTCGCTTACCTCCAGGGTCAGGCGAATCGTCATACCTGTCAGCGAGCGCGGAAAGGAAATCGTCGCTGAACGGAACCTCGGCGGCCTGTCGAAAGCCATTACGGGCGCCGATCTGCTGGCTCGTCCCGGTTCATCGCTGGAGGATCTGGCCGTGTTGTCGGAGCAGCCCTTTGACGACGTGTCGCCAGAAGTCGCAGAAGCCGTCGAGATCAGGCTGCGTTATCGTGGTTACATCGAGCGCCAGAAGGAACAAGCGGCCCGTTTTCACGTCATGGAGGATCGCAAGATCCCCGACTGGGTCGTCTACTGCGAGGTCGCTGGGCTCAGCGCGGAAGTGATTGAAAAACTGGCCTCGGTGAGGCCGATCACCTTTGGGCAGGCAGTTCGGATTTCTGGTGTCACACCAGCGGCAATTACGAACTTAATGGTTTATATCAGTTCACGTAAACGGGCAGGAACAGCCTAAGTACTAAGCTATGGAGAAGCAGCATGGACTTTAAGGGCTCTGACATCATCACCGTAAAGAAGTTCGAGCGTGCCGATCTCGAGCGCGTTTTCAGCGTCGCCAAGGCACTGGAGCCGTATGCGCGAGCGGAGAAGACTACGGACGTGCTCAAGGGTCGAGTACTGGCCAACCTGTTCTTTGAAGCCAGTACACGTACTCGGCTCTCTTTCGGCAGTGCGTTCCTGCGGCTGGGCGGCTCCGTCGAGACGACGGTTGGTGTTCATTTCAGTTCCATCTCGAAGGGGGAGACCCTTGCCGACACCATCCGAGTAATCGACGGATACTCGGACTGCATCGTCTTGCGTCATCCCGAGGTCGGCTCGGCTGGCCTCGCCGCCGAGGTGGCACACTCCCCGGTTATCAACGGTGGCGACGGCCCCGGCGAGCACCCCACACAGGCTCTCCTGGACCTGTACACGATTCAGAAAGAGCGCGGCAAAATCGACGGCAGCACGATCGCCTTCGTCGGCGACCTCCGCTTTGGCCGAACGGTTCATTCTCTTGTTGAGCTCCTCAGCCGATTCAGTGACATGCGAGTTATTCTGGCCTCTCCACCGGCTCTGAAACTGCCGAGTATGGTGGTCGAGCAACTTCGTGCCAGAGGCATCCCCTGTGAAGAAACAACAGACCTCAAACGCGCGGCGGCAGCCGCCGATGTCATGTACGTGACGCGGGTTCAGGCAGAGCGGTTCCCGGATCCAGCCGAAGCCGCCCGTTATGTCGGTGCTTATGTCGTCGATCGGCGGCTGCTCGACGACGCCAAGGATGACGTCACGATTCTCCATCCGCTACCGCGACACGGCGACCTCGCTGAGGATGTCGACGACCACCCAGGTGCGGCCTACTTCAGGCAAGCTCACAACGGCATACCGCTGAGGATGGCGATCTTCGCCCTCATCTTCGGCGTCGATTCGGCCTTTCTTTGAGTTTTGAAGGGAGCTGACCTTCTCGGTCAGCGAGAGACTCTGAGCTCGCCAGTCACAAAGAAACTGACACCGACACTGAGGAGAATGTTGTGTGAGAACTCTTCTTCTGGTCGCTGTTCTCCCCGTTGCACCTCGGCCGACGAGAACATGTGATCCACGATGTTGATGGTCAGAGCCGTGTCCCCATTCAGGAAGAACCTTAGACCAGCACCGAATGCGGGCCCGAACTTGAAGCCCTCTAGAGAGGGTGAGTCAGAGGTGAGTAACGCCGCAGCGAGCCCACCGATGAGATGCAGGTCGAAATTGACGGTCGTCGCCTCCAAGAAGTTGAACCGTCCATAATAGGGAACCCATCCGACGTGGAAGTTGAACAATAGCGTGGTCTCGGCGAAGCCCAGCGTTCGGGCAACCGACGGGTTGGTCGCTTCTACTTCGTCGAGGATGTTGCTGTTGTACTTCAGCGCGCCCCAACCGGCGTTGAGGCCGAGTGAGAACGTATTCGTCAGGTGGTAGTTTGCGCCCACATCCAGGAAGAGAGTTCGTCGATAGGGATCGTTCAGTGTGTGAGCCAGACTGGGCATCACTTCAATGCGATCACTTCGATATAGGAGCTGGCGGCGGACAATCGGTCCTTCTTCCAGACTTCGGCTCTGGGCGAACCCGGTTGCTTGGAAGGCAACGCAAACGAGAAGGACGATTGAGACTCTAATGATCATTTTCATGGTCTAATCCCAATCCAAGATGCGTTCTTCGTGCACTTCGTAGTCAAACGTGGTCGGCAAAAAGAATCCGAACCCGGCAGAGACAGAGACGATGTTGGTGAAGGCATTCCCAGAGGGCAATGGCTCGATGTAAATCCGGTCGCGCATCTCGAGGACGAGAGCCAACCAATCGGTGATGAACGTCCGCTGACCAAATGAGACGGCCCCGGCAGGATGGATTTCGTCTAGACTCTGCACCACACCCAAACCAGCGGTGAGGTAGATGTCGTAGTAGACGATGAGTGCGTCGAAAAGAGCGAATTTACCGTTGATCGGGACCCAACCGAAGTCGGCCCCAGCATACATCGTCAGCGGGGCGACCTCAGGGATGGTCGAACTGACGGTGATGACCTCATCGTACGTCTCGGTTGTGCCGCCGAAATCCGAACCGTAGTCGTACCACTCGAAGGTCGGACCCACGTGGTACCTTTCGGAAATGTGATAGTACAGACTTCCGCCGGTGTGGAATTGGCTGATTAGCGGATCGTTGAACGTCACGCCAAAACGGGGAATGAACTCGACCCGCTGCTGGACCAAAACCGGTTTTGGTTGGATGATTGCGATCTCACCTTCGTTGAGAGACTGCGCTACGGCAGGCCCTGCAGAGAGTAGTATCGCGATAACGATTAATGCTATTCGCACAGCCAAAGAGAACCCCATTTCCCGCTGCGCCCTCACCATAGGTCCATTATCTAACACAGTTTCTGCCCACCTGCCAGCTCGTCTAATCTGGCCTTTCGAACTGTTCCACGTGTTTCCGTTGACAAGCGTCTTGTCAGCACTACACTCCCCCCGGATTCCGCTCGATATTCGCGGCTTCGTAAACCTCAAATCAAACCGGAACACCGAACAAAGATATGAACCTTTCAATCCCGGACGCAACCCTCATCGATCGGATTCCTGAACCTGGCCTCGCAGATCCCATTGAGGCCCTGGCACAAATCAACCAAGCAGCGGCTCCCGGCGTGCTCGTATGGGTCGGTTTAGCCGTTCTTTTCGGCCTTATATTTCTTCTGGTTCGAACTTTTGGCCGCGGCCAGATCGAGCAGGAGCCGCCGCCCAAGCAGCTCAAGACCGAAAAGGAAGTCGAATATGATGAAGACGGCAATCGCAAGCTGAGCCTGAAGGAGATCAAGGCCGCGCGTGCTGAGAAGCTCACTGACGATCTGAGCAAACAAGCGCGCTTAGAGGCGCGCCAGCAACGCAAGGGTAAGAGCCGCGCTGCGCCCGACTCTCTCGACGATTCTCAATCCGACGACGACAAGGAAGACAAAACGCCTGACGTCGAGGAGGACTCGGCGCCATCGTCTGACGCTGCCGAACAACCAGCCGACGCCGAGGAGCCCGTGGCCGACAGCGGCGCCGACCAGGCTGTCGTGGCGAAGTCGCTCAAAGAAGGCCTCGAAAAGACCCGTAGTGCGGGGTTTGTCGGTCGGCTCAAGAGCCTCTTCTCGAAGAAGACGGTGCTTGACGGCGATCTCTTGAGTGAACTCGAGGAAGTCCTCTTTACCGCCGACATCGGGGTCAAAACGAGTCAGTACTTGCTCGAAACCCTCGAAGCCAAACTGTCTGACGCTGAGCCCGACTCTCAATCGGCCTGGGAGCTGCTCAAAGAAGAAACCGCTCGAATACTCCTGGCCAACCAAAAACCGTTCGAGGTGGGCGAGGAACGTCCCCAGGTCGTTTTGGTAATCGGAGTAAATGGGGTCGGAAAAACGACGACCATCGGCAAGTTGGCCGATCGCTATACAGAAAAAGGACTCAAAGTCCTGCTGGTAGCGGGCGACACATTCAGGGCGGCTGCCGTGGACCAACTCAAGGTGTGGGGCGACAGAACGGGATGCGAAGTCGTCGCTGGCGCCGACCAGGCCGACCCATCTGCTGTCGTGTTCGATGCACTCGAGAAGGCAGAGAACGAGGGCATCGATCTCGTGCTCGTGGATACAGCGGGCCGTTTGCACACAAAAGTCAACCTAGTCGAGGAACTCAAGAAGGTGCGACGGGTCTGCGACAAAGCGATACCTGGCGCGCCCCATCAAACGCTTCTCGTCTTAGACGCCAACACGGGGCAAAACGCCATCAGTCAGGCCGACATGTTCTCGAAAGAGATCGGGTTGAGTGGTCTCATTCTGACCAAACTGGATGGTACCGCGAAGGGCGGCGTCGTGATTGGAATCAGCGACGAACTTCAAGTACCGATTCAATTCATTGGAATCGGCGAGCAGGTTGAGGATCTTCGTGAATTCAACGCTCCGGACTTCGTGGAAGCTCTGTTCTAGCCCGGGTAGTACTCGCGGGATGTGACCTCGGGTTTGACGGCCGGTGTACTTCCGCTCAACTGGGCGTTGGCTGATTGCAATATCGACTTCGCGATCAAACGCCGAAAACGTCCATTTGTCAGGTAGCTATCCCAGTATTCGTTCCGGTCGTGGATATGAATGACCGCCGGTGGATAGCCTAACCTCAAGAGCCAAGCGTTCATGGCCATTCGAGCGACACAGCCGTTGTCTCGATGAAACGGGAACGTCTCGATCAGTTGCCGATGGATTTCGCAGGCCGTAGCGACGGCGTGCATTCCCCTGCCTTCGTCCTCGATCCAGCTGATCATCCGGCGTAGACGGTAGGAAATGCCAGTTGGGGGGGAGATATCGTGGCGGTAAGCCGTACTCGGACCAGCGTCCTTGCGGTATTTCCCGGCCGTATCATCGCCGTCACTGGTCAGCGCTCTGTGGATACTCTTGATGAAATCCAGGTCATACGGACTTCGGTGAGTCTCTGGGGCCTGAACCAGCTTGAGCGTACGCGCCATACAGCGCACCTTCTCTAGTAATCGGTTCTCGGACCAGTTCGCGCCCTCACGCCCTCTCAGACCGCGCTCGAGTTCGTCGTCTCTGAAGATCGCACCTTCGATCGACAGGTCGTGGTAAATCCAACTGGCAACGAAACGTTCTTCGAGCCAGGGTGTGTCATTCCACTCCCGGCCCGGCCCTTCGCGGTTGATTGCGTGGAGCTTTTCGTCGATTTCAAAGAAGAGTAAATCCATTGGCGGCCTCCATCCCATAGCAAGAGCGCTTCCCCAAAAAGGCTCGCCGATAGGCGTCGTCAGCCGCGACTCTTATAATCTAGGTAGCCTCTTACCCGATGTCAAACTGAGATGCCGCTGGGAACATCGGAAGACTCCCATCCGTTCCTCAGGCCGTGTATCATTTGGTGAGCTGGCGCCATCGAGTTACTATCTAAACGGTGTGTTCGGCGAAACAGGATTGAGTGATGATCGTACAATGCCCAGGCTGCAACTCTCGCTACCGAGTTAGGGAAGAAAAACTGCCCTCAGGAGGCGGGAACATCGAGTGCCCGAGTTGTCACTCTATCTTCCCAGCTGCCCCTGCTAGCCGAGTCGCAGCGCCGAGAAACACCCTTCCCGGATCGGGCCCCAAGGCCACGGCCACCAATTCGCCTCCTCCGCTGCCCGAAGGCGCTGAGGCGGGTGCGACCGTTCTCATCGAACCAGGGCAAAGCGAAGGTTCGACGACCTGGAAGATTCGGACTCCGGTCGGCCTTGTGTATGATTTTCCGAACTTGGCCGCCCTCAAGAACTGGCTGTCTACCCGTGACAGCGTCGCCGATATGGTGGCCAGCACCGACGAAGGCACCACCTGGCAAAACTTGACCGCTTTTGACCAGCTCAAGGGCTCGTTACCCAAAGGGGGTAGGGCCGCCAAGGGCGCCGAACCACCCGCTCTCTCCAAAAAGGAAGGGCTGGCAGAGGCCATGGACGCCGTTCTCAGCAATCGTAAGAGCACTGAGATGCCTGGGTTCCAGCCGCCTCCCAAAGCGGTTCAAAAGCGGCCAGACCCGAAGACTATGCTCGAAAAACCCCGTAGGGCGAGCGCACCAGCCCGTCCCGCCTCGAGGGGTCCCGGCCAAAAGAACCGGCCGGCCACAAAACCAACTTTCCAGAGAATTCGGACCGCTCCCGCTCAAGAAGGCGGGGGTTTCGGGGCCATGCTGGGCATCCTTATCTTCGGTGCCGTGGTCTTCGGATTCACAGCCCAACTGGCTGGAGTCGACGTACTCGGTAAGATTGGAATCACCAATTCCGACGCCCCAGAGGTTGGAGACGACCCAGCACGCATTGCGCCGGCTCCGTCAGAAGCCCTGCCGCCGATCGATGAGGTCGAATGGGTCGTCGTAGATGACCCGTATGTTCCGAATCAGGTCAGTCCCCAGCGCCCGCTCGGCAACGCAACTGAGTCGATAGGACTTATCCAACAGGGTGTCAGTCCCACCGATGTGCGTGTTGCGGGTCTCATACAGGAGGCGCAGCGCGAGATTCAGCAGGAGAACTACGACACCGCCGCCCAACTGCTCGGAAGCGCCTCCCATCGCGCGCCGACAAACCCAGAACCCGTCTGCCTCCTGGCTGGCGTAAACCGGGCTCAGGGCCGAATCGTAGAGGCGCAGACTCTTGAAGAGCGCTGTACGGCGTTGCGCGCAGCTCAGTCGCAAACCGCTGCTCAACAGAACTAGCTGGGAGACCAACGGTTGACCGAGGCCCCGCAAATCCGAATCGCCTGCCCGGAATGTGAGAGGAAGTACAAGATACCCGCCTCGTCGCTCACCGGGAAACCGCGCACGCTCAAATGCTCGAGTTGTGGGCACACCTTTCCCCTGCGAGCCCCCAAGAGAGTCGGGCGAGAACCCTCGGGCTTCAGGGTGAAAGATCCAGACGGACTCCAGGTCAGAAGCGTGCCCTCTCTCGATACGATTCGGCGACTGATTATCGAGGGCCAATTGTCGGGCGACCACCAACTGGCCAAGGCAGCAGACGGACCTTGGCAGCGGCTCGGCGATATCGAGCAACTCAAAGCCTCGTTGCGAATGGCAAAGTCGGGCGAATCGAAGGCCGCTCAGCCTCAAGACAGTCCCCCTGAAAGTGAAGCGGGCGGAAAGGCGGTCGCAGAGGGCGAAAGTGAGCCAGTGCCGGTCCCTGCCGTCCTGTCAGAGCTGGCGGCGACTCCAGAGCCCGAAACAACCCCAATACCAGACAACAGCGACGAAGACCCCCAAACGGAACCTGTCGAAGAATGTGCCGGCAGTTCGGACGATGTGAGCTCGTCGGAAGCGGGCCTAAGTGATGTGACGGTCCCTACCGCGAAGGGTGGACAACCGGTCGAACCCGCGCCTCAGCCCCAAGCGGCACCTCAGCCCGAAGCCTCGCCCCCAAGCACTCAACCACCGGCACAGGTGGCTAAGAAGGAGGGTGGCTCTCCCATCGCCATCCTGAGTATACTCGCTGCAGTCGCTGCGATTGTGGTCTTTCTGCTGTTCTATTTCGAGGTAATCTAACGGCCTACCGCCGCCTTTCAGCCCTTGTAACCGTTGATTACGGCCACAATTTCTTCCTCTTCGAGGGTGTGATTCGAGGCTTTTGCGACCTCGAAGATTGCTGAGACCAACCCCTCTTCAGGCTCGTACCCTCGGGAGCGCAACCAATACACAACGTTCGATTCGCCGCTCATATGTCCGACGTCGATCTCTTGTCGGCGACCAAACATCCCAGCGGGAACCCCCGAATAGATCCGGTCGGCCAACCACTGGTCGCCTTTCTTCTCGGCTTTGATGATTGCTGACGCATGGACTCCAGTCGCCGTGCGGAATGCGTCCCGACCGGCCAGAGGATAGTTGAACGGGATTGGGGTGTGATACGCCTCGCCTACCACTCGGCAGTAATCCAGAAGATGGGTCAGATCCCAGTCGACTTCACCGAGCAGTTTGAGGTTCAGCAGGATTTGGTCCATCGCCGCGTTGCCGACTCGCTCGCCAACGCCCAGCGCTGTTCCATGAATTCGGGTGGCACCTGCCTCGATAGCGCGTATGGCGTTGGTGACCGCAAGACCCCGATCGTTGTGGCCATGCCAATCAATGCCAACATCGACGTTCATCGCCCGGATGAGGCCTTTTGTGAACTCGATGAGGTGTCGTAGCCCGTCGGGAGTCGCATGGCCCACGGTGTCGCAAAGACAAAGCCTAGACGCGCCATGGTTGATCGCATTGCGAAAGAGTGCGTCGAGTGTGTCCGGCCGAGCACGCGTTGTGTCTTCTGTGACGAAGGTCACTGTGAGGCCGGCTTTGACGCCTAGCTCGATGGCCTCGCCGGACATCTTGAGCATCCGATCCAGGTCCCAGTTCTCGGCGTACTGCCGAATAGGGCTACTTCCGAGGAACGCCATCACCTCGATGGGACGACCGACCTTTTGGCTGATGTCGATTATGGGGTTGATGTCATTGGGGTGAGTTCGGGCTGCGCAACTCGGCTTGACCTTGAGGTCGTTTCTGTCGATCTCTCGAGCAAGCTCGAGCACGTCTTCATAGGCTCTTGGACCCGCACCGGGGAGGCCGATGTCTGCGCACTGAACTCCGATGTTCTCGATCAGATTGAGAATCTCGATCTTCTTGGCGATAGGAGGGTCAACCACACTTGGGGACTGGACGCCGTCTCGCAGGGTTTCATCGTAGAAGGTGATTTCCTGCGATGAGAGGCTGCCTCGTTTCTCGAGGCTATTCCAATCGAAAATTATCTCGTCCGCGTGCGGTTGAGTCATCTCGACCTCCAAATTGTCGTCGAAGTACGAAGCATCAGGCAAACTAGCCTCGGCGTTTTTTCCGAACCCAGAAGCTGGCGAACACTAGCACAAAACTAGGGAACCAAGAACGACCGCCCCTGGCCCCCACCTGAACGCAACCCTCCTCGCCCAGACCGTCCTCTCCGACGACTGCGAACCGTGACAACCCAGACTCTTCGGTAGTCGGGGTGCGGATGGCGTCAGGGGTTCGCCTATTGTCTTGGGTCACGCTGTCTGGCGTGTCCTCCGTCACGTCGGCTTCGGTGTTCAGGTCGGGTGCACTGTCGACCGATGGACTGTCCGGAGAAGACAGAACGACACTCGTCCAGTTATCGCGTCCCTCGCGGATCTCTACCGAGGTCTCAACCGTTGTGAATCCAGTAGCCGACACGGTGAGATCGTACTGTCCTTCGTTCAAGGCATCGAAAACAAAGAACCCGCTCGAGTTGGTCGTCGTCTCGACTCCGCCCTCGAGGGAAACCGAGGCGCCGGGCACGCCCAGTCCAGTTTCAATCGACTCGGCGCGAACGACCCCGAGTAAGCGGGTACTGACGACTGGGTTCACACTTCGTGTCTGAAGGTTCGGTTGGTAGTGGGAAAGAATCTCGAGGTAAGAGTCTCCTCGGGCCGAACGCTCAGCTGTCCCCCACTGGCAGATGCCCCTGACGAGGCAGCGGCCTTCGTCTGGGAAGTCCGGATTCACCTGGTGCGCTGCACATTGGGAATGACCGCACCAACCACCAGTCGTACACGCTTCTCCGCCTGTGATGTCTGGAATCGTTTCGTCTTGGTATTCCGGCAGGGTGCCGTGCCTACCGCAGGCCGCGGCGTATTCGTATTTGTCGATGGTGAATTCGCTGTCCTCTTTCACCAGGAACGTACCCGCAGTATCTGCAGCGGCCTGAACAATCAACTCATGGTAGGGCCCCGACACGTAGCGCTGGTTGCAGGCCGTGTCGTCCAGGTGGTAGTCCGCTTCTGGATCGCGCGCCCAAAACCAAAGAGCATAGGCTCGAGCAGCGATCGCGAACGTCTTGAAGCCCTCGAGCTGTCCGTCGGCACCGGTCGTAAGACTCCTGAACACGCCAATTTCGGCGGTCACTACCCCGGCGGCATAGGTTTCGAGGTCGACCTCTTCGATCCTCAAGATCGGGTTGCCGCTGCAGCTCCCGGCATCGCGGCGACCGACACGAATGGTATTGGGAATGAGTTCGGGTAGCTCCAGACGGAAGATATCATCACCTGAGGGTGCGTCCGGGTCGCGATCTCGGGCCCAACGCTCCAGCAGGTCAATCGCGCCGCCCGTAGTAGTAGTAGAGGGCCTCTCGCCCGGCACGCCGACGGCGCCCGGCACGGTCGGAGCCCCGCCGTCGTCGAGCACGAAGGTGCGCCGCGGGTTAGTCAAATCGACATCGGCACGATCCAACCATTGGCGGAGTGGCTCGTAGCTGCCATCGGAGACCGGAATGAACATCTCGAGGAGGAAGCGTCCCTCTGAGGGTACGGCGATCACGTAAAAGCCTTCGTCGTCGGTGAGGGTGTCGACGTCGCCAATTCTGACGATCGCGTCCTCAACCGCTGTTTCCGAAAAGGCGTTGACGACGTAGCCCATTAACTCGGTCGGCGCAGGCTCAGCTGCAGCCGTTGCCCCAAAACACAGCACAGTCGCTACTATCGCAAAAACAGCCCTCATCCGGCTTAGTCTCCTCCGGTGTCGTTCTCCAACAAGATCAATGGAGCCAGAAACTGTGCTTCGGTCGCAGGTCCACCTTGTAGCACGCCGTACTCGTCAATCAAGCGTTGTTTCACAGTGGAGGCCCACGTCCGGGCGAGGTGCGCTGTCGCGGGCGAAGCGTTCGCACTGCCCGCCGTCGAGGCTTTGTCTAGCGCAGCGGCAAGGGCCTCGGACAGTCCTTCGGCTCCGATCTCGTCGCTCAGAATCCGCCCGATCTCGGACGGCTTCACCAAACGGAAGTTCTGGACCCCATCCAGTAGCAATACGACTGTCTCAGTTGCCAACAGCGAATCGAAGCTGATCTGATCGATGTTTGGTACGGCGCCTGGTGGCCCCAACAGGAGGGCGACGAGCTCGTCTTTCCGGTGATGGCGCAGATTGTAGGTCCAGAGTTCCTTGTACGCGACCAGTGTTAGCTGTTTGGCCGCGTGCTCGATTTGCTCGAGTGTTCGAAAACCCTGCTGGTACATTTTCGATCGCATGGGCCTCATCTCGGTGAGGCCGGCCAACAGATCTGTGACATCCGCGCCACACAGGGAAGAGCTCAAGCCTTCGACCAGCGTGAGATTCTCCCGTTGTAGTAGGATCTTTGCCTGCCGGGCCAGCGAGATACTCAAGCTGTGCCCCACTCGCAGGACGCGCTTCAGCGGCCAAAGATTGAGCAGGCGACCTGCGGTCTCAACCTCGCTGTTGGCGAGGTAGCGAAGGCCTACGTTGAGATAGTCGTGGACCCGCCGGAAGGAGTCCTTCAACGCTTCCCCATCTGACGGACTCTCCAAATTAGCCGACACGGTGATGTTCACTAGTGTACTGATTTGGGAAAACAGAGCGTCCGCCGTCAGGCCATCAGTCACGGTCTGAGTCGCGCTGTCGAGCGCCTCGCCCAGGAAAGTGGGATTCTCTCTGGTGACCTGCCGGAGTTCGTCGATAATCGGCACCGGCAGCTGTACTGCCGTCCTCGTCGAGAACGCCAGAACGTCGGGCTCTTCGGCGTTGAGATCGCGGTCTGCGGCCTCTTTCTCGCCACTGGGATCGACGGGTGCGAAGACGGCTGTAGCCTCTTCCGTCGGCAGGAACCCGTATTGCTCTATTCGGCCCTTGCGAACCTGGTATGCCGTTTCCTCGAGTGGCGCGTTGAGTTCCCAGCGAGCCGCATGCAGGAACTGGCGGGCAGCGTCCTGATCTGCTTGATAGAGACGGTGTATGATCAGGCGGATGAGGGCTGCCACATCTGGATCTTCCGGCATCACCAGCGCGTACACACCATCGGGTGAGGACTGAATCGGAGCGTCAATTACCTGTATCAGCGCTTCGTCCTCTTCCGATCGCCAGAACAGTACATGGACGTGCTCACGAAGAAACCGGCCCAACACTTCGGCGTCCAATTCGTGGCTTAGGTCGACGATTTTTTCGTCGTCACCCTGAAACAACAGGGACAGCCAATGTGCCAACCGTTTGTGGTCGAGCGCACCCTTAGTCCAACACTCGAAATCGAGGAAGGCCTGTGACTGCTCTCCAGAGGCGAGGTTCACCAGCTCGAGAGCGCTCTCAATCCCAACTTCTCGTATCAAGCTGTACAGCGCGAAGGCGTCGAGTGCGTGTACTTGGTCCCTGGCATCGTCAGCCGTTATGAGTGCGTCTAGGCGGTCCTTGATCGGGACCTCGGCTAGTTTTCTAGCCACTGGATCAAAGGGAAGGATGTCGCCCACTGGATGTCTCCTTTGCCGCCGGCACACGGCGAGCGTAGAGGCTTCCTAAAGCAGGTTTACCGGGTGCTGGCAACAGAATTCTCCACTGGGTGGCGAGTAGAGGAACCAGGTGGCAAATATACTAGCCAGTGGGGGTCCCGGCTGGGGCCGAACCACCCCAGACCCGAACTTAAGCAAGGCATTACAACGACTTACACCTGGAAGGCGAGGGCGTACCGGGTGGATACTCCAGTTGATCTGTCACAACAGACCCCAGATTCTGAGGGTCTGTGACACAAATTTCTGGATCTGCGCACGCCACCCAATCGAGGGCGGACACCGGTAACACTCGGAGAGATGAGAAAAACCGGATACAAAACAACGATTTAACTATAAACGTGAAATAAAAACAGGACGAAAACCTGTTTTGGCACACAGCTTGTATATGTACTGGTCATTCGCTGGCGATACTGAAAGAGCGCTGGCACAAATGATTTTTTTTGAATGTTTTTGCTGAATGGCCATCTAACGATTATTGAATGGCTCGAATGATTCGAATGGCTTTTTTTAATGGAATGATTTTCTTTTTTGACTTCCGCCCTGGATCGTAGTGGTCTTTGGTTTGGATTTAGGTTTCCTGGCGATACACTCGGGCCCCGTCATTGCGTACGGTGTGCTAGTCGAGTAAACGCCCGGTCGTCGAAAGGCGATAGTCGGGTCGCTTCGGATTACCAGCATTGCGAAGGTAATCAATCGAAGAAGTCAGGGAAGGATCGCAAACTGCGATGGGCGTTATCGGCATCCATGCATTTTAATGTACTATTGGGTTGCCTATAGATTGGCCCTCGTCAAACGACGAGGGCCTTTTTTCTTTCTTGTTAGGCCAACCGCAATCAGTCCCATCCAGATCAGGAATCCCCGCGGCGATTCGGCGGTAATCGAACAGGCACAGTCTGAAGGCGGGGTTGTTCGGTCGTCCGCTGGGGTGTAGCCACCGGTGTCGAAGGAGAAGAGGTCGTCTGCGTCGCCACCGATCGACACCGCGTCAGATTCGTCCTCGACATCAGCACCCATATCTTCGCCAACCCGATTTGCTATCGTAATCGTGTGGCTGGTCGGCTGGCTGTTCGCACTGCCATCGAATACCACCAAGATGTACGTGCGCTCACTCCCGTCGGGTAGGTCGGGAACCAAGACGGTGATGAACTCGGTAGAAGGATCGTCGATGGCGACCGCTTCCGGCTCGAGAGGCGTCCAGTAGTGGGTCAACTCACCATCGTCGGAGGTGGAGTCACGGCCGTCCAATACGATCAGCTCACCGGGGACACCGGTCTCAGGCCCGGTTATCACAGCGGTCGGTATCTGGGCGTTGTTGAAGCGCTGAACGTCGATTGCGGTCACCCGAGCGTCACTGTCCGACAGGAAATCGCTGACCACGAGTTCGAACTCGAGCGTCACCTGCTCGCCCGGCCCGATGTCAGGGGCCTCGAGTGTGACGACTGCTTGTTCGTCGTCGAAGGATCCGACCTCTGGACCAGAGACCTGCACCCACAGGAACGAGAGTTCGTCGCCATCTGGGTCGAAAGACCGTCTGCCGTCGAGTGTAATCAAAGATTGGTCTGCCACCTGCTGGTTGGGGCCTGGATCTGCGATTGGAGGGCTGTTGGGTGGACGGCAGAGTCCGTCTCGGCAGAAGCCGGCGGTAGGGCACTCGTCGTCGTCGTCACACTCGAATTCGCACACCCCGCCACTGCAATCGGCCTCACCACAGTCGGTTCGCGTTCCCCGGACACACAGGCCACCGATGTCGCAAATGGCTGGGGGATCGGCGAACCGTCCGCTGCACAGGCCGTCTCCACAGACGTGTCCCACCTCGACCGCTGCGACTACACAGCTCTCAGCCATTTCGTCGCATGATCCACGCTGACACTCGGCGTCGAGCGAGCTGCAGTCGACGGGTTCGTCACCGCTAGTGCACACGCCGCTCCTGCAGTGGTCTGCGCCGTTACAATAGGAGCCATCGTCGCAGTCCTCACCCTCGAACTCGTCGCTGTCAACTTCACACTCGTCCGTTGTGGTGTTGCAAACGCCCAGGTTGCACGTGTCGGTGAGGTGTTCGCAGGTGGGCGCAGAGCCGGGGCGACACACGCCTGAGCCGCAGATTTCGGCGCCATTGCAGAAGACGCCGTCACTACAGGACTCACCGTTCAAGATTGACGCGTCGCGTTCGCACTCATCCGTTCTGACGTTACACACCCCGACACTACACTGATCATCTAGATCAGAGCAGTCGGTCTCGCCACTGCCTACGCAGAGCCCTCGCGCATCGCACGTGTCATTTCGGGTGCAAAAGGTCTCATCGTCACAGACCGCTCCAACCTCAGGTACCCAGCCCGTTTCATCCACACTCGGATCGCAGATTTTACACTCGCCCTCGGCGGGTCGTTCATCCTCCCGGTAGCACTCGCCGTCGACCACGCATCCAACGCAGCAGATCGAGTCCACACAGCGACTAGAGGCGCACTGCCGATCGTCACTGCAGGTAAGCCCCTCCTCCAGCAGGATCGTCGTCGCGACCCCCGTGAGTTGTGTCCAACCCAGCAGGTTCACCGCATCGCCGACCGGTGTTCCCGACGAAGAGACCATCTGGGCGTTCCCGTGGTCCCCCACGACGATGAACTGACTCCCTGTCCAAGCAGCAGAACGTACCGTCGCGCCCTCGAGGGCGACGTTCACTGCGCTGGCCCGCGAACCGAACGCATCGAGAAGCTGAACACCACCGCCGTCGCCCACAGCCAAAGCGTTCGTTCCATTCCAAACTAGAGCGTGAGTGCATTCCCCTTCGAGTATTTCGGCATAGGCATCCAGTCGGCCGATTGGAATGCCTGCGGCGCTGACGCGTTGAATCGCATCGCAGCCCGCAATCAGCCACTCTTCACCGTTCCATTCGACGGCCTGCACCGCTTCCCCATCGAAAACCGAGATGCTTGCCACTGCCAGCTCGCCGTATTCGTCCGCTCGCCGAATCGCACCCGTGCTTCCGAAAAGAAACTCTCGGCCGTTCCAGGCTGCAGAGCTGATCGTCAGACCGTCAAACACGGATACCGGGTCACTTGTCGGTGTTCCCGTGTCGTCCAGAAACACGAACTGACCGTTGCTCGAAGCCAACAGCCAACCGGCTCCTCGAAACAGGAGAATCGGTGTGGCACCAACGTCCTCGGCGAGTTCGGTATCGGCCGGTTCCTTTACCAGGGGCCCCTCGAGGACCAGCTGACGTGTCCACCGGTGGGACGCAGCGAGCCAAAGAGAGCCGTCCCAACTCACCGTAGTGCGCCTAGTCTGCTCTGAAAACACCGTGAGCGGTACTGGGGGCTCGTCGGCTACGCCCGCATCCGAGACCGTGCTCACTGCCCCAAACTCTCCAACCAGGAGCCACTCGACTCCGGTCCAGGTCGCGGCGTGTATCGAATGACCACCCAGTGCGCGACCGACTTCTGAGGTCGGAACGCCCGAGGTGCTGAGCAAGCGAAACTGACCGTAGTCGCCCACTGCCACGATCGACTCGGAACCGTCAAAGGCTAGATCATGGATCCATCCGTCCAACACCTCGACGGGGTCGTCGATTGAGCCCCCTTCGTGAAGGAGCTGAACGAAGCCCGTATCGCCTGCAATCAACCAATCGGTGCCGTTGTAGAGGATACTCGTGACGACCTCAAAGCTGGTTTCGACACAGGTGCCGACCTCATCGGAAGCATCTACAAAACAGACGCTTCCACCCTGGCCGCCGACGATCCAACCCGCTCCGGCCTCGGCTGCCGCGAAGAGAGCGGAGCCGCCCGTCGGTTCGTAAATCGTACCAGTCGGCACGCCGCCGGATGTGACCCGCTGCGCTTCTCCATTCAATCCGACAACAAGCCATTGGGTTCCGTTCCAGGCAGCGGCATTGACCGCGGTGCTGTTCAGCGCGGTCCGGGCAGGACCCACGTCGAAACTGGAGTCGATGCGGACAATCTGCCCTTTCGAACTCGTCACGAGCCAATCGGAACCACTCCAACTCGCACTGAGCGCATTGCCAGACTCGAACGGTGTGAGGCTCGAGTGGGTCCCTTGGAGACCGTCCTTGTCCAACTCTCCAACCGTGTTTTCATCTCCGAGGGCGAGTGCCGAGGCGTCGCCCCAGATAACATCGTTTAGGGTCTCTTCACCCAGAGGTGGTGCCCAGGCGGATCCACCGTCGAGCGTCTCGAAACGCGTTGCGACTCCATCTTGCCCGACCACGACGAACTGCGGCTGCGCTGCTAGGGCAGTGGGCAGAAGAAAGATGAGTGTGAATGGGAGCGCAAGGATCGAGTGTCGAAACTGAGTGGGGACTGTTTGGATGAGGCTACTGGAACCGTGCAAGAGTGCCCTCGTACGACGATGGAATAGGATCCCGTAGGGGCGCGGGCTGAGAAGAATCGAGGAGGCTAGAACTGACCTCCGAGCCAAACGCCGGCATCAGCGCCTCCTGGGTTGCCGATTCCCCAATCCCAGCAGACACCCGTGCAATCCGTTGTGTCGTCGCTAGCCCCACCTGCTGTGAGATACACGACCAGACCAGCTGCTACGCCGGCGATGCCTACGCCGTAGAGGATAAATGACAACGTCTTTGCACTGTCGAGGTCTTCTCTCAGCGAGTTGAACTCGTCCTCGTCGCCCGCTGCTGCGGCTGCTTCATAGTCGTCAATGGTTCCGCCACCGGCGGCATCGTGAATGATCGCACCGAGAAGAACGGCACCGCCGACCCCAGTGATAACCAGTCCGAGAGTCCGTTGAGAGGCGCCGGCTGCTTCGAGGGCCTCCTCATTCTGTCTCTTGGTCTCTTCGCAAGCGGCTCGTGCTTCCTGGCAGCCGGTCGCGTCGACGCACTGTTCAGCGCGAACGAGGTCGCTTCGGGCCTCTTGTTTGATTCGTTCTTCGACGTCCGAGGCCTCGATGACCTGTGCGTTGAGGAACGTGATCGCGTCCTGACAGCGAGACAGGTGGTACAGAACGTCTGCATAGAGCATCCGCGCCTCTGGCTCGTCGCTGGATTCTCGCGCTTCAGCAATCAACTGCTCAGCCTCGGGTAGCTGCCCCGAGTTGATGGCGTTTTCGGCCGCTGTCAGAGCCGAGTCGTAGGCTTCAGCACACTCGGTCTGGCCTGGCTCGTGCTCTTCAGCTTGGCTCAACGCCTGAGTGTCTCCGCTGTTGAGGTACTGACGGAAGAACTGGCTGGCGGGCACACAGCGATCGGCCTGTTGGTAGGCTCGTGCAATATTGTAGAGCAGCACCGGTACCGCTTCGCAGTTGTAGGCTTGTTGAAGTACTTCAGCAGCTTCGAGGTAGCGATTGCTTCGGAAGTACTCCGCTCCTTGAGCGGCCAAGTCTTCTACGTTCTGGGTGCAGTCTTGAGCCCACGCATTTGAAGTCGCTAGTGATGTCAGCGTGATCAATGCGGTCACGAGAACGCGTTTTGTTGTTCGTGTATTCATCAGCATCCACCTGGGCTCTTGGTCCACGTAACAGTGATGGGCGAGAGGACATCGTGTTCCGTACTGTCATTGTTGTACGGCACGACCAGTAGCTCGTGGTCCTCCGGGTGGTCGGAGGCCAACGAGCACACCCTCACGTCGAGCTGGACTGAGGTCAGGGCGCGATCGCCTTGAACAATTGGCTCTCCGTCGATGTAGATCCTCACATGCCCCTGCGTTTCGACGTTTTCCCCTCCCGGGTCGACTAGCGAGAAATTCGTCGCCTCCAAACGTATTCGCAGAATATTCTCCACTGATTCGCCATCCGTTGGCGAAGTAACGGTCAGCTTTGGCGTTCCGTCGACGGTGCCGAGCTCGACGCCATCTGGATCATAAGCAATCAAACAGCCAGACAGACCCAGAATTAAGGTGGTCAGTCCAAGCCATGCGATCAAGGAAAGCATCCGTGGTTTTCCGAACTGCCTCATACCCATCCCGTCTCCCTGAGCGTTCTGGTCGACTCGGATTGTCCCGAGTGTCGAACCGAAAAAGAAAAAAACGTCTGTTAAATAACGACTATGACTTCATACGTTCGGGGACTGTAACACAAGGCGATTCAGGCTTCCACAAATCCGGATTGTCTGTGTAAATCGGACGCCCGCCCCCAATCAGACCTCGGAAATCGCCTCCAAAATCGTGACGATCTCTGTGGGGCTTTGACCTGAGTCAGGAATTTGGTAATGCTGCTGGCCTGTTTTGACGTGGAACCTGCAGTACCGCCCTCCGCCGTGTTGCAGCATCAGATAACTCAAGGAGAGATTATGAAAACTGGTCTTATCGCCGTGCTGTTCGTCTCGACCGCTATCGCGGGGGTCGCCTTCGCAGCCTCCGACTACCCGATTTCTGAAGATGTCGACGACGCGCGCGTTGCCCAAGACGTACCAGCGGTGGGAAGTGAAACCGCCGAAGACATTCTCGCCACGGTCCCCGGTGAAGGTCGGATTCACATGACTCTGACAACGTCCCTCGGCGCACTGCACTGCGTGATGTTCGACAACCTCGTGCCGAACACGGTGGCCAACTTCGTAGGTCTTGCCACGGGCATCAAAACCTTCGTCGACCCCGCGACCGGCGAACCGACCCGTCGTCGTTTCTACGATGGTCTGATTTTCCACCGAGTGATTCCTGACTTCATGATTCAGGGTGGAGATCCACTCGGCAACGGCACGGGTGGACCCGGCTATCGCTTCAATGATGAGTTTCATCCCGAGCTGCGCCACGATCGTGGCGGACTCTTGTCCATGGCGAATTCGGGTCCCAACACCAATGGCAGCCAGTTCTTCGTCACAGAGCGGCCAACTCCGCACCTGGACAACCGTCACAGCGTCTTCGGCGCCTGCGACGAAATCGACCTGATTCGCACAATCGCTCGCGTACCGACGGGGCCCCGCGACAGGCCGCTGGAGCCAGTCACGATCGACTCCGTCGAGTTCGAGCGGCGCTGAGCGAAACCATGTCGAACGAACACGACGATAGCGAAGCCACCCACGCCCCAATTGACGGCGAAAGTGAAGCGGACCGGCAGGAACGGGAACGCGACAGTTGGCTGAAAGAGCGCCTAGAGGGAATCGTTCCCGGAGTTGTCAAAAAGGCGATGCTGTCCGGGCTGGGTGCCATCGTCGTTACCGAAGAGACCATCCGAAGTGCTGTAACCGATGCCCCCAAAGAGGCGATGGGTTACGTCTTGTCACAGGCCGACAACACCAAAGACCAATTCCTCGGTCTAGTTGCCGCTGAGGTGCGTGATTTTCTTCGTGAGATGGACATCGAGACCACACTCGCCCGGGTCCTCTCTACGATGACCATGCAGATCAACACCGAGATCAAATTCTCCCCAACCCAACCTGCAGATTCTGAGCAGGGTGACGTGGAACCGGAAGTGAAGACGGACGTCACTCTGAAGCGAACTCGGAAGAAAAAGAAGGACTGAACTCAGTCCTCCCCTTCCGGCAGCGCTTTGCACAATGCTTGCAGTTTCGAAGCCAGGCCTTGTTGCTCGTTTTCGATCGCCTCCAGGCGAGCAGCTATCGATCGGTGTAAGACCTCGCTCTGGTCGGATAGCTCCACAACGCGAGCAGTCGTCTCACTGACACGGGCTTGGAGGGCGGAAAACTCGGCTTTGACGAGGGCTCCGAGCCCAGCGGCAGCAGCTTCGAGTCGTTGAGTCGACTGTTCGATGGCCTGGCCCAACTCCCCACCGACTGCGGCCAGGGCGGCTGGGGTCGAACGATTGGACTTCTTTAGGTGGTCCTCGATCTGAGCGAGTAGATCGAGTACCGACGCGACTATTCCTGATTCAGAGAGCTTCATTGAACTGCCGGTATTGTGGGGACGACGTCGCTCACGAGAGTCTCGAGAAAACCCATCAGTTGGGCGTGTGCATCGTCGTTGTCGAAGATAACGAAGTGGCCGTCCTCGTTCTCAGCAGGTTGATACTGACCGATGGCCGCAGTAGCGGCGCCGTCGGCCACGTTCCCAGAGACGGGAGGGTCAATTTCTGGGCGGCCCTAGTCGTCGATAACTGGCCTCAGAATCGAGAGGCCCAGCACCCCCGAGAGCGCTTCTATCGAGCGATCGGGCGTGTAGGAATCGCCGATACCGAAGGTCTGAAACAGACTGGGAACGGCTGCCTCTTCAGGGCGCTGACGGATGATCCGGGCCGCGTAATTGAGTGGGTCGACCTGTTCGAAGTACATCTGGATCAGATTGAGAACAGGATGAAACTCGGAAGTGGACTCCTGCAGAACCAGACTGATACCGGAGGCGATATCGACCGGTTCGCTCTTTTCGAGCAGCGACAACAGAAGCCCCCCACCTGTTCCGCTGAGAACGATAGCCGCGTAACTGTGGTCGGCTGCGGCCGCAATCGAACCGACGGTGCCTCCTTGCGAGTGACCAAAAAACACCAGGTTGGCTGGATTGAAGCGGATAATGCCCGTGGTCGGTGAGTCGGCCCCAGCCACAGAAAAAGTCTCGGCAAATCGGCCATAGCTCAACACGTCGACTGCGCCTTGCAGCACGTTGCCGTGACTGGCCCTGGGGTTGATGAAGTTGAAGAAGAGGCCGTCCGGTGGATCGGTCGAGTCGCCCCTGCGGTTGCCGTGCTGGACTCCGTCGTACCCGATCGTGGCGTATCCCATCTCGGACAACTCACTGCCAAGTTCGTCGACGTGGCCGCGGAAATTGCCCCCAGTCCCGTGGGCATAAACGACGACGGGCCAACCTTCAGCCGGCATGCTCGAGGTCTTCGGGACAGTGATCGTTGTACATACCGGCTCAGTGCGCTGCAGAATGGCGACTCCGCCGTCATCGAAGAGCAGTCCCCCGTCCTGTTCTAGATAGGGCGGTTCACCCACCTGAAAGACCGGAATCTCAACCGTGGTGTGAATCTCGAAGTGGTCTTCGCTTTCGGTGAAACAACCGCGGACATGGTCTTCACCGTCCAATCCATCGTCGCATGGAGAAGTAGCGCCCTGACTGCAAAGCACGAGTTCGTCGTTCGTCGGCGGGTCCAACAGATCGAGTGCGGCCGAAATGCCATCGATCGGTTGGTCGGGATCGTCGATCGTGAAAACGGCCGCGGCCATGATGGTGCCTGAGGGTACGCCGACATCCAGGAGGTAAGTCCGCAGGGGGGCGTAGGCGTCCCATGCAGCGACCAGTTCTTGGTCCTCGGGCTCTCGCCCGTTCATCATGAGGGTAAAATCGTCTGACTGGACTGGCCGGTCGCCGTTTCGGCTGCGTATCCCATCAGTGATGATTGTGGCGTAAGTCGATCCGTGCTCGAAAGCCTGTGACCAAAGCGGTCGCACTGCTAGCCAGTTGTTGCAGATGAACGAACCGCGACCGTCGGTTGCCGACCAACTCAGCGATGTCCTGCGACCGTAGTTTCGGGATTCCGGAGTGATGTTGACCAGAGAGAGCACGGGGCTGTCGCCCGAGATGGTCACGCTGTCTGGATCGGGAAACTCATTGAAGCGAAAGAAGCCGGCTTGGTGGGTGCCAAACCCTGAGATATCGGCCTCGGCCTGCTCGATGAGTGTCTTGATGACATTGCCCACCACGTCGAGTTCTGGGCGTGGGTGCCCTGAAAGATCGACCCGACCGCCTGAGATGCGGATATCGTTTGGAAAGGGGAGTCGATAGAACTCCGTGACCTCTTCGTCCGAACGTGGAATTTCAAAAAACACTTGGAAATCACCGCCGTCTGGGATGCCTGGTGGCTCGCACTCGATGGGTGTCACGAGCACCAACCCGCCGCCGGCTGCACCAGGTGTGCAGGCGGTTGCGTTCACCGTGGGATCGGGCTGAATGCATCCCAGGCCTGCTAGGCAATCAGCGGTCGATTCGCACTCGTCGCCCGAGTCGCCGATGCCAGGCTCTGCACAGACACCCACGAAGCCGCGCAGCTCACAGTAGAGTCCGGACACACAATCACCGCTAGAATTGCAGGATTCGTCGATTTCGGATTCGCCCGCCTGAGCGCAGATACTGATCTCACTGCAGTACAGATCGTCTGCACACTCGCCACTCAACGTGCAGCGACCGCCCTCGGGTTGGCTTCCCGTGGCAGTGCACAAGCCATCGTCGCAGCGGAGGCCGGTTCTGCAATCGCCGGCCACCGAACAGCTTTCGCCGACTCCTGCCCCTTCCGGCACTGCTGTAGGGGACTCTTCGCCTCCGAAAACAGCGTCGCAGCCGGCCATACAGAACAAGAAGGCACCGAGGCCGAAAAGCATCGCGGTGCGTTTTTTCCAGGCATGATGAGAACCGTTACTACGGTTTGATTGGTACACGGCTTCCTCTTTGCTTCGGGCTATCGGCTGAGGAATTTCATCGCCTGACCCAAAGTCGGCAATTCGTCCTCGTCTTCATCGTGGTCGATTTCCAAGACCTGATAGCCCAGTTTCGCTGCTGGGTCGAGGTCGGCTATTCGGTCGTTAGATACAACCAGTATCTCGTTGCGCTCCTCGACTTCGAGCTGGGTGGGCAACAGGTCGTAGAACCGCTGAGACGGTTTGTAGGCGCGGGCGAGATCGGTCGTCAGAAAGCGATCGAAACGACAGGATATTGTCGGCATGCACGGTCCCAAGGTGGCGCCGTCCAGCTGAGTCATTATCGCCGTGTCCAACTTTCGAGGCAGCAGGGCGACGAGCGAGGCATCTTCGTAGAGCGGCCAGCGCCTTACTGAATCGATCAGGTCGCGTTTCGTCCAGCCGGTCCATCGGATGCCGTGGGTCTTGCAGACGTGTCGGAGCGTGAGCAAAGCGAGCTTGCTCCAAGGCTCGTAGCGTTTGTGCATCGCCCGCCACAGCAACTTTCGCCAAGCGAGCGCCATGCCTTCGAGATCCACATCAATCCGTTGCGCGCCGCATACCTTCACCAAGGCCTGCTGCATACCTGCCAGCTCGTCCATGAAGGTTCCAAACCAACCAAAGATCACGATCTTGATGGGGCGGCGCTCGATGTGATTGAACCAGTCCAAAGTGCCTACCTCAATCGGAAATAGTCGGGATACCGTCGACTGCCGTACTCCAAAAGTTCACGGCGCGGAGGCGAGCCTCCTCGATATTATAGATCGTATAGTGCCCCTGTGAACCATCTAGAATCGTCGCGATTGTAAGAGACGACCCGTCCACCGCACTCGTATTGCCTGACAGAGGCAAGCTCTGCGCCTCCATGTCCCACACGCCAAAGGGATCGACGTCCCAGCCAGCCGGGTCGATGGGCGTCACCGACCCCGCGATGGTGATCGCGTTCAATGACCGCGTGGGCGTGGTCACGTCGAGCATTCCGTTGATGAGCAGTAGATTCGAGCCCTCGGTATGCTCTTGCCATCCGCGCCATCTCGACGCGTAGCTGAGCGTATCGGACACCTCCCCTCCCATCTGTGCAAGCGCGACCAATGGATGAAACCGAGTCAGGGGGCGGCTGAGCCCCAATATGCCCTGAATCTGGGCATTGATGTCGATCGGGTCCTTTCGGTCAACGATCGTAATCGACAGATAACCACCAATCCCGTTTAGGGCGTAGGCGGCGATTTCGGTTTCAACACCAGCTGCGATCGCCCCGACCAACGCCCCCTGCGACTGGCCCCCGTAGATCAGCCGGTCAGTATTCAGCTCGGGTAGACCCTCTAGGCCGTCGAGCCCCTCCCTCAACAGCCTGACGAAGTACGCGGTATCGACGACCTGCTGCCTGAGGACGGTCCTTCCCGACTCGGGGTTCAGGTAATTGAAGGTGTGAGTGGTTGGGTCCGCACCTGTAGAGGCGCGTTGACCGTGGAACTGGGCCTCGAAACTGGCGATTGCAATGCCTTCGCGGAGTAGCAGCCGGGTGATCGGAGAGGTGACGAAGCTGTCGAGTGTCGCGCCAGTTCCGTCTTCCCAGATGAAGACCGGAAACGGTGGTTCACGATTTTCTGGAAAGGTAATGATGAAAGGCACCTCTTCGTAGCGTTGAATCCTCGGCAACCCGTCGCTGTCGTACTCGACACCTCCGCCCGAGTTATAAGGAGATTGACCTCGTTGAAAAATCGGCGACTCGAATGTTCCAGTGTAGGTCGCCGTCTGACCCGAGATCGACGCGTCATCATCTATCGCCCAGTTGCTTACAGTTGGGGCCTGAGTGGCGTCCGGATCGACCGCCACTGCTCGCATCGCAATGAGTTCTTCGGTCGGGTCTTGGGTGGTGAACACCGTCGCGACGGCGATCTCCTCGCTCGTCAACCCCGCACCGTCCAGGCAGTCTCGCAGCGGGGCGAGGCTGTCGTTGAGAGCCTGATCCGATGAGCTGCCCGCGAGGGCCTCGGCGAAGAGCGAAGGCGTCGCAGTGACGTAGCCGGCCTCTGAACCAAAGGTTGTTGTAACGACGAGAGCATAACTGGTCACGGGCTCGAGAACGAAGCCTGGGACTGGTGCGATGGACAGCACACCCTCATCGACGAAGGCGTCCCCCTCTTCCTCGAAGACCGACTCCACCGGTATCCTCTGGTCGCAGCCCTCACTGAGGTTGATCAACTGGATCGACGAGTCGGCCGCCAGGGTCTCGGACGGCTCGGGAATGGCCTCAGGGAGCGGGGTGTCGAATCGGACATAAATCACTGGAACGGTGGCAAAACCGTGCACGAACTCGGTCAACACGCCCAGATACAGGTCGACGAATGGGTTGTTCGATTCCGGGAAATCGCCCAAGTCGAGGCTTCCGTCGTCCGTCACTCTGTGGTCCGAGGGCCACGGAAAGGCATAAAAACCGCTGTCGTCCGCTGCGTAGCTAGGCGTGAGCGTGCCGCTGTTTTGGGTCTCGTCTGGTGCGTCCGCGGTCGCGTCGACCGTGTCGTCCGATGTGGCGTCATCGCCGCAAGACAGCTGAAACAGGACAGTCGCACACAATAATAGCCGGCCGAGTGGCCGTGTTCTACTCATCTTCGTTCGCTCCATACGCCAATGCGGCGCGGATTGTAGCAGAATCCGTGCAGAGGAAAACAACCGCGGCTTCCCGCCTGGCCCGCATCGTTCTACGAGCCGATTCGACCATCACTCTGCCTATCCCACGATCATCCGTATGGACAAGCCGATTGCCGTGACCAGGAAGACCGCCCTGATCAGTTTGTCGCCCTGTCGAATGACCGCGATCGTACCCAAGAACCCACCCAGCCCCGTAGCGAGCGAGAGAACGATTCCGTGGCCCCACGCGATATCATCCGCCAGCGAGAAAATCACGATCGACACCAGCGCAAATGCTGAGATAGTGAGGACCTTGACTGCGTTCGCCTGGATCAAGCCGAGGCCGCCGAACATGCTGAGAGCCGTCAAGGCCAGCATGCCAACTCCGGCCTGGATGAAGCCGGCGTAGAGACCAACGAAGAAGTAGGCGATCATCAGTGATTTGTTCTTCGAACCATCAAGGTGAGCGTCGTCTGAAGGCTTCTTGCGCAGGAAAATCACTGCGGCGAGCGGAATCATGGCCAGTCCGAAAATTTGGCGGAACAAATCCGGGTCCGTAATCGTCGCCAGATAGGTGCCAAGCGCCGCTCCAATCAGGCCTGCAGGCAGGAGCTTGGCCCCGAGCGTCACCCCCGAGAGTCCCCGTTTGTGGAATGTTCGAGTCGCCACGACTGACTGGACGAACACTGCCACTCGATTGGTTCCGTTCGCCACGTTCGGGGGCAAACCGACCAACACGAGCAGCGGGAAGGTCAGCAGCGTACCGCCTCCCGCCATTGTATTGATTGCACCCGCCGCCACACCGCCTGCGAGTAACAGCGCCCAGCTCAGGATATCCATCGCCCCTCCGCTCGCGTGAGTAGGTCGCAGATCGAGGAAAGTTGCAAGCTGGTCAGCTGCCAATTCCCACAGAAACAAGAATCATTGCGAATCCCGTGTTCGCGAATTATTGTGTGGCTGCAACGTGTCCTATTGGAGAGAGTTTTTCATGAATACGAACCGTCTTGGCAATTTCCGCGCTGTCCTCGTTTTGACTGCGCTTGTTTTCATGCTCCTCGGAGCTGCTTGCAAGGGTAGCGGAACCTCGGATGGAAGCGGCGAAGGAACGGGCGACAATGCGCCTACAGTAGAGGAACCGACGTCGGCGCCGGCTGCTACGCCAACTCCAACACCGACATCTGCACCGACGCCAACTCCGACTCCAACTCCGACACCAACACCGACGTCCGCACCCACTGGGTCGGCACCCGCACCAACTGGCGCTGCGACTGCTCCCGCGACTGGCCAACCGACCAGCGCCCCAAGCGGACACTAGCCGATCCCACACGTTCGGCTCACAACAAGACAGGAAACCGTCAGCATCGAGATCGTGTGATGTCTCGCTCGGACTGCGCGTAGCGCGCCTCGTGTCCGGGCGCCGGGGGACGGAAGCCGAGATTGACGGGCGATCCCGACTCCGCTAAACCAGTCGTTGTCTCTTAATGAGTGTGAACGTTTAACTCCAGCGAGTGCCCCATCTGGCAGACTCCAGAGGTAGCGATGACCAAGCGCCCGATAGTCTCAATTTCTCTTGCTCTACTGCTCGTTTCGGCCTGTGGAGACGAAACAGTTCCCGTCGAAGAAGATACCCGTTGCTCGTCCAGCGAAACCTGCCCCGATGGGGAGGTCTGCCGGTCTGGCTTCTGCGCCGATGCGCCTGAATGCGATCTTCTGACCGACTGCGGCGAGGGCGAAAACTGTCTCGAAAGCGTGTGCGCATGGGATCCGGACGTCTGCTTGTCAGACAACGACTGCGACGAGAACTTGATCTGTGATGTCGGTGAGTGCCGAGAAGGCTGTCGTAATGACAACCAATGCGGTGACACAGAACTGTGTACCAGCGATTTGGTCTGCGAGCGGAAGCCATGCACAGAACTGGCTTGCGATGAGGGCTACGACTGCATTGAGGACACTGGGCTCTGTCAGCTCCGACCCTGTAACGGCGGATGTGATGAGCCCTTACAGTGCCGGGAGAGCGACGATCAGTGTGTCGAGTGTTTCGAAACCGACGAGTGTGGCACCTCGCAAACCTGTACAGAGGACGGTTTCTGTCTCGAGGACTCCTGTGAGGTCCACGAACAATGTGAAGAGGGCACCTTCTGCATCAACGAGTTCTGCGAAGCACCTCCCGAGTGCGAAGACGACGAGTTTGAAGACAACGACGAATACGACGACGGTGGCCTACTCGCCGAAGGCGTGTACACCGACATCGTGTCGTGTCCTTATGACGAGGATTTCTTCAAGGTCGTGGCCGACGCCAACCACAGCCTGACGGTCACCGTCGACTTTTTGCACGAAGACGGCAACGTCGAGCTCGAAATCTTCAACACAGTCGGTGTGCTATTCGCCCGTCGCATCAGTAGTGATGACGACGAGTCGATTACCGTGAACATCGGAACAACCGGCGTCTACACGATCCGTATCTGGCAAGATGCTGGCACGCAGGGCGTCGACTACTCCTTGACGATGGAGACGGGTCAACCGGTGGAAGTCGCTGCTGACCTTTGCGTCCCCGACGCATTCGAACCCAACGAAGACGTCGAATCAGCCACCGAGATTTTCTCAGGACGGTGGACGGGCATGTCGATCTGTGAGGACGACTCCGACTACTACGATATCCCGGCCCAACCCGGCGAGATTATCGAAGTTTGCGTCACCCCGTCCGAGCTCTACGACAAGACACTGGGTCTCGAGGTTCTGGCAGAAGGTGAAGGCGTCATCTTGACGGCCGCCGGGCGAACCGAATTCTGCGTCGATGAAGACCTTTCACTCGGCACCGCCTTCTACGCACATGTCTTCTCAACGGCCGATGGTGACGAAACGCCATACCACGTAACCTTCGACGTCAGGCCAGGCTGTCGCATCTACGACGACGCCTACGACCAGGCCGGCACACACGATCGTATGCCGCGGGATGGTGAAGATCCGCTCGCCCCCCTCGAAGAGCTTCCGGCCGAGCTTCGAGTCTGCCCAAGTGACTCGGACTACTGGCCTGTCGATCTGCTCTGGCGCGATCAACTCTCGGCGAACATCACGTTCGTTCACGATGATGGCGATTTGCAGCTGAAACTCCACCGGCCCAATGGCAGTGCGAGATTGGGCAGTTCCGGGAGGACGGACACCGAGGTTATTGAATACCAAGCCGAAGAGAGCGGTACCTACTTTCTGCGAGTCTACGGAGAGGCCGACGCCATGGGACCGTACACTATCGACTACTCGGTTACTGCCTACTGCGAAGAAGACGAGCATGAAGACAACGATGACAGCGACTCTGCTGCGGAACTTGCCATTGGCGACCACGTCGACCTTTGGCTGTGCAACGAAGACGATGACTTCTTCAAGTTCAGCGTTGCCGACGACGCGGAGGCCGAACTGACCGTGGCGCTCAGTTTTGAGGCCAGCCAGGGCATCTTGTCTTTGTCAGTCGCACCGCCCGGCGGCGACTTCGTCGAAGCCGAGGGTTCGGGTGGCGAGTGGGCGGTCGTGGTTTGGCCCGCCCCCCGGTTCAAGGGGGGCACGCAAATTTTAACAATCAAGGTTGACGGGGCCGACGGAACAGAGAACACCTACGACCTGAGTATCGCGTTAGGCGGAGAGTAAACAGGTGCGACAGTCTCGTTTGGTTCTCGCTTGCAGTATCGCTGTTACCACTGCCTGCTCCGGCACCAACGTGGTCGTTTCGGACGGCTCCCTTCAAAGTCTAGAATCGTGCCAACAACTCATACAGCCCTATGATCTGTGGGGTGCCACTGAAGACGGCCTCGAGTGCCTCGGAGATTGGCTGGAAGAGGCTGAATACCCCTACTCGGTCGCCGGAAAAGAGGTGCGGAGCAATGCCCTCTTGGATCTATGGGTGTTTTCCCAGCTGACGACCGATGACCAAGGCCGGCAACGCGCAATCGAACTAGTCGATGGGACGGTCGCTGCCTCGGGAGCGGAGAGTTTTGATGAATTGATTCGGTCCGATTTGGCCGAGGCCGAGGTCGAACGGGACGAACTCGCCACCGCCCTTGAACTACTCGAATTCGACATTCAAGCCGCCAGTGCGGCGTGGGACTTCGGACAGTGGAACGGCGCCACCCATTCTGGGCCCCGTTTGCGCCTCATTCTGGCGAGTTTGCTGGCCCGCCACGCCCCCGAATGGCTGGTGCCCGGTGTGCAAGCCAACCCAGCCTCCCTCGATCGCTTCGGTTGGCTGTGTGGCGCCGAACGAGGTGTCCCGCTGGCGCATATTGCTGGCCGGTGCGGCTATTGGTGCGATTCGGTTTCAGAGGCGGAGCCCACAGCCCCCCCGATCGAACGGGAAGCCCATGAGCTGGTGGAAGATGATACACCCGTCGAGGTTGACCTCGAACCGGACCCAAGCGACCCGGCTCCGGTGGTTGAAGACGATGACCGTGAGAGTGCCTGGCGACCCACGATCGGCGATGTGGGTTACGAACTGGTGAGCATGTGTGGCAGCGACTACTTCAGGCTTCCGAGTACAGGTGACTTGGTTCTGCTCAACGAGGCCAATTTTGTCCGGCTGGTCTACCTCGACTTCGTGGGCCAACTGCTGTCCGACATCGAAGGCGACCTGATTATGGGCGAGCCACTCACTGTCCTATCGTCCGACTTGCTGGCGGACTATTCGGTGACCTTCCTCGATGGTGCGGCGGCACAGGAGCTAACCCCTGCCGCCCTTGTGTTCGATGTCCGCCTCGAGCTTCCCCGGCTACTTGGAGCCCTCGCCGAGCGACGCTTGGATCTCAGGGGGCCTGAGCTGCGAATCGTCTCGGTGCTGAGCTCCGGCGTTCATGTCGGTGTCCGCCCACACCTCCAATTGGCTCGCTCGGAGGCGGGTGGCTACGAATTAGACTACCCCGAGGGGAGATTCGGCCTGCATTACCCAGGTGAAGAGGTCGTCCCGTTTCCTCGACTCAACCGACTAGATGAAGGCGTGATCGAAGACGGCCGCCTTCCGGCCCTCGAGACCCGACTCAGCGAGCTCGAAGATCACCTGGGCGCGCTCGGATGGGCAACAGGCCGCGACACAGGCGCATGTCGAGTTGAACCGGGTACGACAGTCTCGGTTTTGGTAGATGGCTCCACCCCATTCGGCATCGTCAAGGCCGTGCTGGCGTCGCTACTACACTGCGGCTACGAACCGACCCTTCACGGGCTCACGGATGAGCAGATTTTGACCGACGTACCGGGCTCGCTAGCCCAGGAGTCGATCTCGGAGCCCCACCACACCCTCACATTGCGCAGCCGAAACTACTCACTCGAACAATCGGGAGCGGCTGAAGACGAAGACCCCTTCTTGCTGCCCCGCTCCGAGTATGCGCCTATCTCCCGAATCGCTTCCCGTCTGTCGGAGTGGGTTGCCTCGGACTCGACCGCACCCCTCGTGGTCGTGGTTGAGGACTCTACCGACTTCGGAACAGTCGCCAACGTCCTCCAAGGACTCGGCTTCCGCCGGATCGCTGTTGACGAAGTCGAGCGCGACGCGGACTTCCTTCGCCTCGATCTCGAATACGACGGCACGGGCTCACCGAGACCGCTGGTTCCTGCCGGTGTTGTGATTCGTCTCGCTCAGTAGCGCCGAGCGTTCATGGCCGGTAGGCGACCCACCCGTGCCGGCAAAACACCCCTTTACTTTCGATTCGATCTGGATACACTGACCGGCCAGTCACACCTACTTGAGCTTGGGCGGCTTAGGGTAGTGCTACATCGATGGATGGTGATACGCCGATGCGAACCGCTCTATCTTTTTCTCTGATGGGAAGTCTTGTCGTTTGTTGTTTTGCAACTGCCGTCAGCGGCTGTGCGGAGGACAAGATCGACCGGAACGCGTTTTCTGCGGCAGATAACTCGCAGAACGACGACACAGACCGAACTCGTCCCACCGACGACGACAACGATGATACGACCGATCCTCAGGTCGGTACTACCGACAACCCCGATCCGAATCTTGCGGAGTTGGTTTACGAGGTGGACGAACCAATTGATCAGCCACTAGACGACGAAGAGCCAGACGATCCAATCGACCCGCCTCTCGACGAACTAGAAGGTTTCATTGGTTCGCCCTGCGAAACGGCTAGCGACTGCGAGTTCGACAACCCGATGTGTCTGACCGACGAAGAGGGTTATCCAAACGGCATGTGCGCCGAGGCGTGCGATCGGCTGTGCCCAGACAGAGAGGGTTTTCCAACGACATTCTGCGTAGACAGCGAGGCGTCGGTTAGCGGCGCTTGCCACTCGCGATGCGACTACCTCGCTTATCCCGGTATCGGATGCCGAGCTGGCTACAGTTGCCAAGTCACCGGCCGATACAACGAGTCCAGTACACAATATGGAACCTGCCTGCCGGGCGAAGGGCCGATCCAAGCCGAGTCCGAGTGTTTGCAATGGTTGATCGATCAGGGCGTGCCATTCGAGCCAACGACGTATACACCGCGCCATCCCAGCGGCGACACGAGCTTGACCTGCACCGTCGAGGACCCAGTCAGGCTGCATTCGCCCGTACATGGCGTCAACTTCCGCTACTACAGTGACAGCCCCGGCGAGTTCCGATCCATGCTCATGTCATGCGAACTGGCGCGGTCGCTCACCGAGATGTCGGACATCTTGTCCGAGGAATTCAACATCAACGAGACGCTGCACATCGGCACCACGGTCTGTCGCAAGATATCGGGCACGAGTCGGTTGAGCGAGCATGGCCGCGGCACGGCGATTGACCTGTATGGGTTCTTCGATGACGACGCCAACTGGTACGGTCTAGAAGACCATTGGGAACACGACACCACCAGCCCCACCACGGCTGAGGGACAAATGCTATACGAGTTCTCCGAGCGGCTGTACGAAGAGTGGGTCTTCAATGTCATCTTGACCCCGAACTACAACGCGGGGCACGACAACCACTTCCACGTAGACTTAACCGTAGGCTCCCATTTCATCGGGGTCCACGACGAGTACTGGGGTCCCTTTCTCGGGCCCAACACTCATGGCGATTGATTCGTTCGGTTGATCTGGCCTAAAAGAGGCCATGAACGCAATCGAATACTCCGTTAGCTTTCCTAATCCACACACTCACCGAATCGCTGTGACGCTGCGCTTTTGTGCGGCCAGCGACCGGCCTGAGGTCGCCATGCCCGCCTGGACTCCCGGCTCTTACCTACTTCGGGAGTTTGGGCGCCATATCGAGCACCTGTCTGCTCAAACAGGCGGGAAAGAGACCACGACCCACAAGATCGGGAAGGCAACTTGGCGAATTGATGCCGTGGCAGGAGATGAGGTTGTCGTCGAGTATGGCATCTACGCCCATGAGTTGACTGTCCGAACCAGCCATGTCGACGGAACCCACGCCTTTCTTTCTGGCACTTCGACCTTCCTCTTCGTCAAAGGACAGAAGGACCTGCCCGCCACCGTCCGGATTGCGACTCCTGATGGATGGCAGACCTTCACAACCCTGCCGGAGGCCGGGCAGGATACCTTCAGCGCAAGCGACTACGATCATCTCGTGGACTGTCCGATCGAGATCGGACCCGACCACCACCACTTCGCATTCAACGCACTCGGCGTCGAGCACCAGGTCGTGTTTTGGGGCCCGACCAATGCGGATTACGAAGAGCTCGCTGAAGACATGGCGGAGATTGTAAGGGCAAACGCAGCTCTCTTCGGTGGTCTGCCCTACGAGCGTTATCTGTTCATCGTTCACACCTCGAGCAAGGGTCAGGGTGGACTCGAACACCGCGACAGTTGTGCCCTGCAGTGGCAACGACACCGCTTCGAGGGTTCCGATTATGATGAGTTTCTGCGCCTCGTCTCGCACGAGCACTTCCACGTCTGGAATGTGAAACGCATTCGTCCCGACAACCTGGGACCATTTGACTACCTCGCGGAGAGTCCAACGACCGTACTTTGGGCGATGGAGGGCGTAACCAGCTATTACGACAAGCGCCAGGTTCTTCGCTCGGGCCTGGTGGACGGCGAGCGGTACCTCGATTGGGTGGCAGAATCCATCAACAAGTTGAACCTCATCCCCGGCCGCAAGCTGACCTCACTCGAAGAATCGAGCTTTGACGCCTGGATCAAGCTCTACCGACCGACTGAAAACTCGGCCAATGCCACGGTCAGCTACTACCTCTTGGGCAGCTTGGTCACCATGGCGCTCGACCTCGAGATCCGGCGCACCACCAATGGGAATTCGAGCTACGACGACGTGATGGCAACCCTGTGGCAACGCTATCAGGACACCCGTTCCGGTCTAGACGAACTCGAGTTCAAACAGATCATCAAGGACATCGGCGGCGAACACCTCGATTCTTGGGTTCACGAATTGATCGAGACTCCCGCCGATCCGGACTGGGATCATCACCTCAGCGTTGTGGGAATGAAACTCGAGGCCGAGAAGAACGGCAAACAACCCTACTTTGGTCTCGTCTTCTCGCGAGGAGCGAGGATGCGGGTTACCACGGTGCTGACCGATGGACCGAACGCCGAGTCAGACATTTACCCGGGCGACGAAGTGATCGCGCTAAACGGCTTTGAAGTCGACCCAGGCAAATGGAAACGAGTTCTGTCGATGCTACCCAACGACGAGACAGTCGAGGCGACGCTCTTTCGGAAGGGGTTGCTTCACACCAGTACCATTCAATGCGGGCCACCCCGAGTGAAATTCAAGGTTGTGCCGGTCAGCGATCCGAGTCCGGAACAGTTAGAACACCGTGCCAGCTGGCTGTTTCAGACCGACTTGCCAGAGTCGGAGTAAGACTGGCTCAGTTAGTCGGAAAGATCTGCTCGAATCGAGGCAGAGGTTCCTTGATTCGTTCAAGAAATGCCCGATCCCGGTCTAAATCAAGCTGGGCCGCCGAGATTATTGCGCTCGCCCGTTGCCAGCTCAGCACCAGCTCGAGGGGTGATGGGGGTGCTGCATAGGCCCGATACAAACTTGCGTAGGGCTGGTTTGCGGCCACCGACAGTGCTGCGATACGCTGCAGGGGCATGAACATTACGTTGCTGTTCACCTTTGGGGCGAATGGGTCTAGGGCATAAATGAACGCGTTGCGCGTCTTTGTTGTACCGGAGTGGACCGATTCCCAGGCGATTCGGGCGGGCACATTGTTGACCACGCCGCCGTCTGCCAACCCCCACAGTTTTCGCTCCTCGAACATCGCGTTGATGGTCGCTCGCGTTCCTTCGTGGACGTCGGATGGCAGGTCGTAGCAAAAAAGGCCGGGTACCGCGCACGAAAAGCCGACCGCATCGATTATGGTCGTCTTTGCAGTTGCTTCATCGCGCCCAAACACGACCTCTTCGAGAAAACGTGGGTTGTCGACTAGGGTCGACAGGACCCGCATGAGTCCCGACACCCGCTTTCGAACCTTCAGCCCGGTGTACGTACGGAAGCTCCCTGGTGAGCCGGGCACTTCTCGCAACGCCGCTTTCATACCCACGCGAATTCCGGTCGTCACGATCTCGAGCGGAATCTGAAGCTCCTCGAAAGTGATTCGCGGTTGGTTGATGAGCAAATCGAGGGTGAGGCGCGAGATTTCGTTGAGCCTCAGATAGAACGCGCCAGGAAAGCCATATTTCAGCTTCCCACGATTGGGCCGAAAGAGGTCCCCGCGGTCGAAACGTCTGGGCAGAGCCAACATGGTGCCGACCGGGTCCCAATCCTCTTTGATCGCTCTAAATAAGCCGATCAAGCTCCCCATAGAGGCGCCGACGATCAGGCTGGGCGTCCACGAGATGGCGTGCAACAAGGACAACACGCCGAGGTGGGCGAAGCCGGAGCCTCCGCCACCGCCGAGTGCCAGAACCAGTTCTTTGTTGCACACCTCGTTTTCGATGAGTTCGGGAGGCATTCGGTCGGCCGACTGCTCCTTCAACCGCTTTCTGGTCCTCACCATGCGCCGTTTGATGTCGGGAAGCAGGTAACTGAGGCCGGCCGGATCGATCGGTCCTTTGAGGCTGATCCGTTTGAAATTGTCGATCAGCCAACCGCGAAAGTCGCCTAGCGACCCGCTCAAATCGACGTCGTGGCCGCCGGGTGTGCGTATCAGACTCAGTTTTGCGAGGTTCAGGGCGTAGCGAGTGGTCAGCTCTTGGGACGACGCCATCGGCGTCTTGTTCGAGACAATCTGCTCGACCAACCGCCTCTCGAAGTCGATGAGAGGCCGTACTGACTCGAAGTGGGCTTTTGCTGAAACGACCAAATGGTTACCCGCTGCCAAACCATATAAAGACGCTTGCGATGACGCACTGCGTCGGCTAAGTAACTCTCGAACCGCCTGAAAGTCCAGGGAGCTGTAGACATGGCTGAAGAAAGCAACGAACAACAAGAAGCTGCTGCCAAAGAAGAAAAGACCGCCGAGAAAAAGGCGGCTGCAAAGCCAAAGACCGCCAAGAAGAAGGCTGCCCCCAAAACGAAGAAGGCGGCGAGCTCAAAGGCTAAAGCCACTGCAAAGCCAAAAGCCAAGAAGGCTCCGGCCAAGGCGAAAAAAGCGACTACAAAGGCAAAAGCTGCCAAAGCTCCAGCCAAAGCAAAGAAGGCGCCTGCCAAAGCGAAGAAAGCACCCGCCAAGGCCAAGAAGGCGCCCGCCAAAGCGAAGACCAAGAAGGCACCTGCCAAAGCCAAGGCCAGTAAAGCACCTGCCAAGACTGAAGAGGCGGCTGCCAAGGTAGAGACCGCCAAGGCACCTGCCAAAGCTGAGAAGGCGGCGAGTAACGGTGCCCCCAAGAAGGCGAAGGCGCCGAAGAAGAAGGTTCAGAACGTTCACCTCATCACTGGTTTTCCGGGCTTCATCGGCCGCCGGTTGGTTGGCGAGATACTGCGCACACAGCCCGACTCAACCGTCGTCGCGCTGGTTCAACCGCAGATGGTTGGGCACGCCAAGAAAGCCGTGGCCAACCTGACTGAAGAGAACGCTGGTAGCCGAGTTGAACTGGTGGTCGGCGACATCACCCAGCCGAAATTGGGCATTGAGCCCAGCGTGCACTCGAGCCTTCTCGAGCGCGTGGGGACTGTCTGGCACCTCGCTGCGATCTACGACCTGGCCGTCGACGAACAAGTTGCCTATCGGGTCAACGTGGTCGGCACCTCCCACATTTTGGATTTCTGCGAGGCACTTCGCAATCTCGTTCGACTGAATTACGTATCCACCTGCTACGTGGCTGGCGAGCGCGACGGGTTGGTGCTGGAAAGTGAGCTCGATGTCGGGCAAGGACACAAAAACCACTACGAGTCGACCAAGTTCTGGGCCGAACTCGAAGTTCAGCGACGTTGGGGGACCTTGCCGACCTCAATCTTCCGCCCAGGTATCGTAGTGGGCGACTCCAAGACGGGGGCCACGGACAAATACGATGGCCCGTACTTCCTCATCAATCTGCTTCTACGCATTCCCAAGTGGTTGCCGATGGTCAACGTTGGTGCCGGTGACGCTACAGTCAACTTGGTACCGGTCGACTACGTGGTCGACGCAATGGTCTCGATCGGAAGCAGGGAGGGCACCACAGGAAAGGTCTATCAGCTCGGCGATCCCAACCCGATGCGCGCCAGAGACTTGATCAGCTTGCTGCTTCAGCGATTGGGACGGAAGCAGGCGATCGGGACGATCCCTTCGTCGTTGTTCGAGGGGGCTCTCGGTGTTGCACCGATACGGCGACTGGTCGGCATCCCGAGAGAATCCGTGGTCTACTTCAATCATCCGGTTCGCTTCGATGTGAGTGCGACCCTCGAGGCTCTCGAAGGGACGGGCATCCGCTGCCCGCACTTCTCGGACTACGCGACCACAATGATCGATTACATGAAGCGAAACCCCGACAAGGGTTTCCTCGACAACCGCCGGATCTGAAGCCGATGGCTCTCTCCTAAAACGCAGACGGCCTCCGACTTTCTTGCGACAGCCTCGTTGTGGGTGAGTGTAAGTTTTTGGCTTGATTCTTCCGCGTCAATTCGGTAAATACGGTGTGTCTGGTCATGGTCCGTGGCGGCCCTTTGCGTCCCCTGGCCGGGCATTGTCGCAATCCACGGAATCCCATGTGTCCTTAACCGGCGCACTTTGGAGGCCAGGATGCGATTCAACTCCCTATTCATTTGTAACATCACCCTAATCACTGCCCTGTTTTCGATTGGATGCGTCGAAGAACCGGTCGGCGATCTCGACGAGACCGGCGATTTGGCCACATCGACCCATGCCGTGCTCGAGGGAACGCCGCAGGCCATCGGCCTTCTGGCGTTGCTCAACGATCCGGCGCCCACTCTCGACATTCTGGATCATGACGTTCGGCTCGACAGTCGTGCCGCAAAGAACCTGATTCACCGCCGCGATGGTTACGACCAGACTCCCGGCACATCCGACGACAACTTGTTCGAGAGTGTTGCCGAGGTAGATCGCGTTCGTTGGGTAGGCAACTCGGCGATCGGCCGCTTGCTTCACGCCGCGGAGAACTGGGGCTGGGTCCCGGAAGGCGACGAGCGTTTGGGACGCTGGGACCGCGTGGCCTTCACCGTCACCGAGGCCGCACTCACACTCGAGTTCGTCAATCAGGCCTCTCATGACCTGCTTGATCACGATCTAGGTCTGGATCGGCGCGCCGCCGACTCGATTGTAGCTGCACAGCCCATCACGTCAGTCGCGACGCTGGCTGGCCTCTACTACGTAGGTCACAGCGCCTTGGACACGCTCAAGGAAGTGGCGAACCACGTGCCAGTGGTCGACTCCGTCCAATTCTCAGACCAGTTCAATCACGACGAAGCGGACGAGATTCCCGATGGCGACAACTATGGCCTCACGACTCGAGTGCATGTGGCCAGCGTGCCGGATGTACGAGTCGGCGTTGTCATGGTCGTCGATTTTCTTCACGATGCTCAAGACGAGCTCCACCTGGAACTTACCAGCCCGACTGGCGACTCGTGGGAGTTCGTGGCCAACGACAAAGGGACCTATCCGATCGGCGCTCTGTTGAACCCGAACGGTTACTGGAGACTGACGGTTTCGGACCGAACAGACGGCAATGTGGGTGAACTCTACGGGTGGGCCCTGGAAGTCAGCACAGACACGACTGAGTCCGTCATGCAGGACCGATTCAAACTCGACCTCGCCTGGTGGCTCGGTCACTGGTATCGCTCCTACGGCGCCGATGCCGTCCAAGCGGGAGGCCACTCCCTCGAGGAAGCAAGAGAGGCCATCGATGCCGGTACGGTCACAGAATTGGCGGACTACCAGGACGACCCCGAAGGCAACGATCCAGCCACAACGCTGGTCTTGACTCACAGTGACGTCGTATTCCCGGGTGGCGATACCGTGTGGTTCGTGTCCTACGACCGCGAGACCGGTACGATCGTCGACGTCTACGACTTCCAGTAGCAATGTGCCCGTTCATCGGGTGGCGCCTCCTGCGGGGCTCGATCTCTGGTTAGGTAAACTTGTCAGCAGATCGGGTCTGGTGCTCTGCGAAGCACACTCTCAGCCACCAACTCCAAACTCTCAACTCTCAACTACCAACTTCCAACTGGTCCCGTCCCAGGGTAGGTTGTCCCTGATCAAACCCGACAAAACGACGCGACGGACTGGATCATGAGCGAACAGAGAATCGTCTACTTCGACAACAACGCGACCAGCCAGGTCGACGAGAGAGCCATCACAGCGATGGTCGGAATGCTGCGAGACACCTACGGCAATCCCTCGAGCTTGCACCATTTTGCGGAGCGAGCCAAAGAGGCGCGAGAGCAAGCCCGTCAGTCGGTTGCTACTCTGTTGGGATGCCGAAGGGCGGAGGTCATCTTCACCAGCGGAGCTACCGAAGCCATTGCGACAGCCTTTCATGGCGCTCTCAACGGTCTCGAGGGTGCTCATTTTGTGACGACGACTGTCGAACACCCAGCGGTGTTGAGCAACGCCGAGGTGTGGCGTGAGCGTGGCTGCCGCGAGACGCGAGTTGGCGTCAACGAGCACGGAGAACTCGATTTAGAGGCCTTCGAGGCGGCACTGGCAGACGGAGCCGACTTTGCGGCCGTTATGGTCGCGAACAACGAGACTGGAGTTCTTTTTCCGGTTGGCGACATCGCCAGGCTGTGCAAGGAGCACGGCGTGAGCCTGCTCCTTGATGCCTCCCAGGCAGTAGGCAAAATCCCGTTCGACATCAAGAGCCTAAAACCGGATTACGTGGCACTCTCAGGCCACAAGTTCAACGCCCCCAAAGGGGTTGGAGCCCTCTATCTGAAGCGCGGCGGGCGTTTCTCCCCTCTCTTCCCCGGGGGTGGGCAGGAACGCAACCGGCGGAGCGGCACCGAGAATATGCCTGGTATCGTCGCTTTGGGCGTCGCGGCTAGTATCGCGGGTGCACGTCTCGAAGCGGGAGAGATGGACCGCGTCGCCGAATTGAGAGACTACCTCGAATCCGAGATTCTTCAGCGCTTTCCAGAAGCCAGAGTCAATGGGAAGCGAGATTCCAGGTTGCCCAATACGTCGAACCTGAGCTTCAAGCATGCATCGGGAGAAGCAATTCTGCAGCACCTCGACGAACTCGGGATCGCCGCGTCCAGTAGCTCGGCGTGCTCGTCGAACGAACAGGAGCCGTCTCATGTACTGAGGGCCATGCGCGTGCCCGAATCGCACATTCACGGCTCCGTGCGCATTGGGTTAGGAGCGCACAACACCCGCTCTGAGATCGACTATTTGCTCGAACATCTGCCGCGAGTCATCGCAGCCGCGCGAGCGGCGAGTCCGTTTGTGGGCACCTCCCAAGGCGATGACTATTTCGAAGGAAACGCCAGAACTGGCGAGCGCTACTGCGAGTAGGCCTGTGATTATTCGAGCCGGTACCAGTGGATTCCAGTACAAAGGCTGGAAGGGGTATTTCTACCCCGAAAAAATCGCCAACGCAGACATGCTCACCTACTACTCGAAGCAGCTGCCGACGGTCGAACTCAACAACACCTTCTACAGGATGCCAAAACGCGAGGTCGTCGCGAAATGGGCCGAACAGACGACCGACGACTTTCGCTTCGTGCTGAAGGCATCCCGGCGCATCAGCCATGTCAAACGGCTGAAGGACCCAGACGAACCCCTCGCCTTTCTGTATCGATCCATCGCTGAATTGGGTGACAAGCACGGGGCAACGCTCTTTCAGTTGCCGCCAAACGCCAAGCAGAACCTCGACCGCCTGCGCACGTTTTTCGAGGCGCTTCCCGACCAGCATCACGCCGTGATGGAGTTCCGAAACCCCTCCTGGTTCGTCAAAGAGACCTATGATCTCATGTCGGAATTCGGGGTGGGACTGTGCATGTCAGACTCGGAGGAGACCCCGCTCACGGATATCGTAGCAACCGCAGCACTGGGCTATTTGCGTCTTCGCAGAATGGACTACGACAAAGCGCAGTTGGAACGCTTCGCCGAGCAGATTCGAGCCCAGAGTTGGACGGAAGCCTACGTCTTCTTCAAGCACGAAGACGAGGGGGCGGGGCCGCGCATGGCGGGACGTTTTCTCGAGATGCTCGCGTGAATTGAGGAACCCAAACGGCTGGCCTCTGCCGTATTCCAGCACTTTCCAATGTTTTCAATTGAACTCCACCTAGAAGTGCACTAGTGTCTTAATTCGGTGTATTCTGGAAAAACTATGACGACCAACTGGAAACCTGACATATTCAGTTATCTCGACTACCGGAAGTACCTCGCGGACTACTACGATGCTGCGAAGGTGCACAACCGTGCCTTCTCTTATCGCTATTTCTCGCGAAAGGCGGGCTACAGCTCGCCCAACTTCCTCAAGCTGGTCATTCTGGGTCAGCGAAACATCAGCTCAGATAGCATCGAGCGATTTGCCTCAGCCCTCAAACTGACGGTGACCGAATCCCGCTTCTTTGGGAATCTGGTGGCCTTCAATCAGGCGAGCAACGAGGAAGAAAAGAACGAGGCCTTCGAGCGGGTGGCGGCTAGTCGGCGTTTCAGGCAGGCCAGAAAGCTCGATCGAGACTTCTACACCTACCTTTCTCGTTGGTATTATCCCGCGATACGCGAAATGGTAGCGCGGGCCGACTTCGTTGAAGACCCCGAGTGGATCGCGAGTCAACTTCTCCCTACAATCCAGCCGGCGCGTGCCAAAGCCTGTTTGGAGCTACTTTTGGATCTGGGACTAGTCGAACGAGACGAAACTGGACGTCTGACTCGGGGGGAATCCAGTATCACCACTGGGCACGAAGTGCGCTCACTGGCGGTCGGCAACTACCACCGGCAGATGCTCAAACGTGCCGCCGAGTCGATTGAGTTGGTTCGGAGTGAGAGTCGGGACATCAGCGCCCTGACGGTCTCTATATCTGCCGACACGGTGCCCGAACTCAAAGAGAGAATACACAACTTCCGGGAGGTCCTGATCGACCTGTGCGATCGGGACGAGGCGCCCAATTCGGTGTACCAAATCAATATCCAGCTGTTCCCGCTGACCCAAACAGAGAGAGAGTCGTAAATGAAGGCGCTTCTTACTGCATTGATACTCGTAATCGCGTCTCTGGGCTGTGTTGCCACCGACGTGGGTAACCCCGCGCAGGAGGACGCAACTTCCTTGGAAGACTATAACGGTACCGGGCAGGACATGAGTTCCAGCATCGATGTTGGGCTCGACGAGTTCAACACCTCGGACGCCGGAGTCGAAGACACGAATTCCTCGATGGACACCGGCCCGGTGGACGCTGGCCCCGATCTCACCACACCGGATGGGACCGTCGCAGACGTCGGTGAGGATTCTGCAACCTCTGAAGACCTAACTGAGGACTCGTCCCTTCCAGACGAGGAACCGCACGATGCCACAGAAGGCGATTGCGGAGCTGATTCCTGCGGGGATGCCTGCAGCCTGGATGGTTGCGAAGGGGATCTGTGTGACGTCGGGGACGCCTGCGACGACGATCTGAGCGATGCAGACGTGGACGACACGGACGACGCCGACGACGCGGACGTCGACGAAGGTGACGTGCCCGACGTCACGCCCGACTCGAACACCCCCGACTAGAAGGCGAATTCAAAACCTTGTAGCGTTTTCACCAATTCGTGCGCTTCAACGATATTGTCCTCGATAGCGCAGTACTTCCAGCCGCCGTATCGACCAATTGAGTACACGTCATGGCCGCCCAAGACCGACGCCATTTCTGACACGGCCTGCTGCGATGCCGAGCCGATGTGCACGTAGGCTGGATCGAGCGTCACGCTGTGTTTCGATACGAGCTCATGGTCGGTAATGACGCCCGCTTCGCGAAGACCGGCGAGCACAGTGTCGAGCTCCCTTTCTTGGTCGACCGGCGCGTCGGTCTGCATGCCGATCTCGACGTAGATGCTCATTCGGTCGGTATCGAAGATATTGTCGTAGAAACCGACTCGGTAGAAGCGGTACTTTCGCTCTGGGAAATAGACCCAGTGTACGTTTTGCCACCCCTTCTTATCGAACCCCAAGTTGAAGATGAGCACCTTGTTCGACGAGTAGAGGGCCGAGTCATGGTCGATCCCGGTCATCTCGAGCAGCCGATTGAAGGGAACCGATGAAACCAGGTGCTCGTACTGAATCTGTCTGCGGTCGGTGGTTGCGACCTTCCGTTCCAGATCGATGCTGGTCACGCGTTCGTTGAGCGCGATTCGATCGTCGGGAACCGCAGCCTTCAAGGCCCTCACGTACTGAATCGCGCCACCGCTGGGGTAGGTAAACGTACTGTTGTAGGTCTCGTTGTCGGGGCGCCTGAAGTTGCGGATGATCTCCTCGACGTCGGCGTAGGGGAAAAAGCGACCCATCGCGTCCGCGTCCAATTCCGCCAAGTCACAAGCGTAGAGCTTCTCGTTATACGGAATCAGAAACTTCTCACAGATGCTGCGCCCAAATTTAGAGAAGAGCATGTCCCGGAAGTTCGTCTCATCACCGGTTTCGCGGAAGAATAGGTCGTGCAGGCAGTCGATGAACTCGTCCTGCGGCAGCTGATGGATGTTCTTCTGAAACGGGAAATCCACCATTCGATTGGCGTAGCGGATCTTCGCGCTCTTGGCGACGACCCGTATATCGTCGTCCTCCATGCGGTCGACGAGGTAGCGCTCGATTTCGGGATGTCTGAAGTGGAAGAAGTGTCCCGAGTAGTCCCAAACGAAGCCATCTTGAATGACAGTCTTGCAGTAGCCACCGATCTCGTTCGATGCTTCGATGATCAAGTAGTCATCATCGTTGGAGAAGTTGGCGTAGCTGAGGCCGGAGACTCCAGCGCCAATGATGAGCGTTTTGTGCCGTTCCATAGTGGTTGCCCGCTGTTGTTAGGGGACGATGCCGAGGATGGTCTGAACCAGACGAACATAGTCTCGGACCCCGGTGTGAAGTTCCTCGAACGTGATGTGCTCGTCGTCACCGTGGGCATGCCGGATATCGCCTGGCCCCATGAGATACACGTCGCCCAGACCTTTCAAATAGTACGCATCTGTATTGAAGGCGATGTTGGTCTGGGGAAAGCCCTCGACCGAGTTCAACAGTATCGGTGGGTTGCTGCTGAGGGACTGAACGTCGACCTCCGGGTGGCACATGGCCTTGACTTGCTCGAAGAGGTCGTCTGGATCGCTGACCGCCCGGTACATTAGCTCAGCGCGTGCATTCGGGGGGGTGATGTTGGCAGCGACGCCGGCTGAGAGCAGTCCAATATTGACTGTGGTCGGCCCCAGCACCTCGTCATCTGGGTAGTCTGCAGATCGCACTGCCTGAAGACTGTCGAGCAATGGTCCCAGAGCGTCTTTGCCGAGGTCTGGAAATGCCGAATGGGCCGCGACCCCTGTTGAAGTCAAGTCGACCTTGAGTAGCCCCTTCTGACCCGCCACCACGAGGCCTTCAGTGGGTTCGCACAACACGATCGCTTCGGGGCGAAGGTCGAGTTTTGAGGCGACGATCGCCCCGATGTGGTCGACTTCCTCGCCGACGACCAAAAGGAAGCCGATGAACTTTCGCTCCGGATCCAACTGATTGGCCGCGGCCATCATGGCGACCAGGCCACCCTTCGTGTCGCATGCGCCTCGGCCGTAGACGCGCTCGCCCTTCACCGATGACGGTATGTGGGGCGGTACGACGTCGACATGGGTACAAAAAAGCAATCGAGGCGGATTCCTCGGCATCGCCAACAAATTCCAGCGCTCGTCGGCCACCGGCTGTCGGTCTACCTGGTACCCTGCACCGCTGAAGTCCCGCTCGAGACGCGTCAAGAACTCTGCTTCGTTGCCGCTTATCGAGGAAATGTCGATGTACTGGCGAAGCTGTTTCACCAGAGGTGCGACGTCATCTGCGATCTCAGATTGGTTCATTGGGTCTGTTTATCGGACGAGTGGACTATTGCGCAAGACCCAGCCCTGGTCGTCAGAGAGTATGACGCGGGACTGAGTTCGGGCGGCCGGTGCGATTGGGAACATCAAATTCTCGTAGTCGGGGCATGCCTCCATGAGGGCACCGACGTCTGGACATTCCGGCGTGTCTTGTAAGGGATCCGTTCGCCCAAAGGCATAGGTCTCGTTGAACACCTCACTGGTGTGTCGCAAGCCCATGAAGTGGGCGGTCTCGTGAACCGCGATCAACGCCAGGTATTCGGGTGCCTCTCGCAGCGAGGTTGTCTCGATGACCACACCGCCACTTCGAATGCCGTGCAAGCCCGCTGGGCCCGGGACAAGGCCGGCTTGGCCGACCGTATCGGTCCCATCGTTGAAGGTGATGTCGTCGACCATGACAATGTTCAGCACCAATGCATCGTCGTGTTGAACCTCCTCGTCATCTAACGGCTTGTAGGTGATCGCGAGTACGTCGTGTAGATCATCGTGGTGGCGGCTGCGTCGGTTTTGGGGGGGGC
>CAZDBH010000004.1:0-64144 GCA_964503485.1 uncultured Bradymonadales bacterium
CTAAAAGCTAACGGCTGGAGTCCGGGGCGTTATACGCGACGGGCTCCTAGTTCGGTTCCTCTCCCGGCCACACACCAACCGACGGTTCAGCCATATCCGAGGCAAGCGAAGCGCGCCCCATGCCTTGGGTCCGAAACGCGAAACCCGCCTTGCCCGTGGCGTCGATGGTCGCGATACCCGCTTTACCCTCACCGAAGAGCTGCGCTAGATGATCACTCGCCTCGAGTGCGGCGGCCTGTGCATCCGCGCCCACCTTCATCGCATCGACCGCTCGACTGGACATCAAAGCGCGCAGAATGAACTCCCCGGTACCAGTGGCAACAGCGGCACCGATCCGATCTTCGGCCCAAAAACCAGAGCCGGGTATTGGCGAGTCGCCGACTCTGCCGGGGGCCTTCATCCAGATGCCGCCGGTGGATACGGCACAGGCGATCTCGCCGGTCGAATCGAGCGCAAGAGCTCCGACCGTATCCCCTTCGTCGTGCGTCCCGCCATATTTGGTAAGATCTTCCGCTCGCACGGACGCCTCTTTAGCCGTCTCTTTGCCCAGAAGCTCTTTGTACCTTTGCATGCGTTCCGGGCTCGCCTCGCACAGTTCGACAGCGACGGAGCGATCGCGGGCGAATTCGACGGCGCCCGTTCCAACCAACAGACAGTGGGGAGAACTGACTCGTACGGCCTCGGCCAACTCAATGGCGTTCCCAACGTTGGGAACCGCGCCTACAGCCCCGATCGAGGCGTCACCGGCCACCATCACCGCCGCGTCTGTCTCGACTGCCCCGGCGCGCGTCAGTCCTGATCCTATGCCTGCATTGAAGACACCGGACGATTCCATCGCGCGAACTGCCGTGCGGCAGGCGTCGACCGCCGAACCACCCTCAACCAGGACTGCGGCGCCCGCTACGACCGCCTCTTCGAGTCCAGCGCGATACTGCGCCTCTTTCGAAGCGCTCATATTCCGCATCGCCCCTGCACCGCCGTGTACCGCGATGGACCACTGTCGGATAGCCTGGTCGTCCCTCACTGAAAACCCTGCCGGTCGGTTGAATCGTCAGCACGAAGGAGGCCCACCTCCGAGCCACAGTTGATGTGGTGAATTTTCATGTTCGAGGTGCACCATCGACTAGAAGTTACGGCCCGCACATTGTAATAGATATTCGTACTCGACATGTACTGTCATCGACGCAACCGCTTCCGAGCCAATGGACAAGCGCCTAATGAACGATTTCTTGAACCAAAATGTTGCTGTGACCGGAGGCTACGGCACACTGGGCACCGTCGTGATCAATATGCTGCTCGAGCGGGGAGCAATATGTCACGTGCCAGTTTTCGGTCGCGATGATCCCGAAGCACATCCCCAGTTCAAGAATCCGAAGCTCATCTTTCAGCCGGGAATCGATCTCAGCACCGACAAGGGGGCTCGGAATTTCTTCAATGGCTGCCCGCCCCTATGGGCGTCCATTCACCTGGCTGGCGGTTTCGAGACATCGGCCCTCACAAAAACGCCCTACAGCTCCTTCCAGCGGATGTGGCGCATCAACGCAGCGACCTGTTTCCTCAGCTGCAAAGAAGCGGTGAAGCGCATCCGCGTGGGCGGCTTGGGCGGACGAATCGTCAACATCGCCTCGAAACCGGCCCTCAACCCGACCAGTCATATGGTTGCATACGGTGCCGCCAAAGCGGCCGTTGTCTCGATCACGCAAACACTGGCCAAGGAGCTGGCCTCAGAGGCGATTTGGGTGAACGCTGTCGCTCCCTCGGTACTCGACACCCCAGAAAACCGAGAAGCGATGCCCAAGGCAGACTTTTCGACATGGCCCAAGCTCGAGGACGTGGCAAGAGAGATCATTGAGCTGGCCTCACCCAACAACAGTACGACGAGTGGAAGCATCGTCACCGCCTACGGTGGAGCCTAGAGCGAACGCCCCTAGAAGTTGTCCAGAATCGTGGAAATCATCGATACGACGTCGGTGATGTCCAGAAGGTCGTCGTCGACTACATCGGCTACCACTTGCTCGATCTCGTTGAGTGTCATGCTGCCTAGGATGTGATTCAACAGGCGCACCACGTCGGCTACGGTGAGCTCACAGTCTTCATCGATATCGCCGGTTCGTGCTCCGGTCGACGTGTAGATTCGTCTGCTGAAGGCTGCTTCGAGGGGCGTATTGAAGATCACTGCTTCGATTTCGTGTAGGGAGTCTCGGGGATCGACGGGCAAATCAACCGTGCCCACCAGCGCTGTCACACGAGTGGCCTCTTCACCACCGACCCTGAAACTGATGAAACTGTCGAATTCAGGCTCCCAGGATGATGCGACGTAATCCAAGCGGACATTCGACGCACACGTATTGTCGACGATATCGAGTGCCAAGGTGGGATTGCCGATCTCGGCGATCGTCGCCTCCTCAAAGCCGACCGTGAATCGAACGGCGTGAAGGTCTTCCGGCGTCTGCAGCCCCTGGGCGATCAGACGCCACATGACGTAGATCGGCAGGGTTCCGTTCTGTATTTCAACTGTCAGGACGCTGTTTCCCGACGCGTTGGGCAACCCACAACCCAACAATTCCAGGTTCGTACAACTACTATCACCCTGCCACGCGCAAACCTCGGCAGGGTTGCCGGAACTGTTGGTCAGATGGAATAGGCCCGTGTATCCGGCTGGGTCGATGACATAGTATTCCACCGGCCGTTGAACGAGTGCTTCGCCTCGCCGCCACGGAGTCCGGACACCCGAAACGCGCGCCATCGTCACTTCGTCCGCTGCTTCCTCGCACAGATTCGTACAGTAGTTGGTGTCCCCGGCAACCGAGTACCCAGTCGGCGCGCTCTGGACTGTCGCCCCGCCACCTTCTCTGAGCGCGGTGACGTCGAAACACAGCAGCCCCAAATCAGTGCCTGGCATTTCCGCGGCTGGCCGTCCTCCCTCGACAATGAGCTCCGACTGGAGTCCAGCCCCAACCAGTGTTTGTGAAACCCGGTAGGCGTCCGCCTCAGGTTCGGCATCCCACCACACCAGCGTCCCCGCCGATGTAAAGAAGTTCTGATCGTTGGGATCGAGCTGCCGCACGTTGATGTTTGTCGGCGAAGCCAACGTCAACGGTATACCGGTGATGTCATTGCCAGACGTGGTGCCGGATACCGAAGTCGGATTGCTCTCGACCCTGAGTACGTCGAGCTGCTGACGGAGCGCGCGCATACGGAGGATCGTCTCAATCTGATAGTCGTAGTCGAGATTGGGACCGAGCCGGTTATCGAGGTAGCAGGCTGCACCCCAATGATGGGCCACTACAACGAATTCCTCTTGCCCGCTCAATCGCCGCGAGACTCGATATGAGATTGAATCTGGGTCGAGCGGAATGCCCTTGAACTCAACGACCGGATCCCAACAGACCAGGATCTCGCCGGCTCTATTGTCGGTAGCGGTCAAGTTGCTCGGAGCGTCCAATTCCGCTGTCGGGTTCTCCGAAAGATCGAGCATCATCCAGGTAGGAAGCACCTCACCAAAATGGGTCGTCCTGATTTTGAGTTGTTGGCCGCCCACTGCATTGATTTCTACGGCCCAACGGTTCTCTCGCACCAGTTCACCGCCCGTCTCTGGGCAGTCCCCAAAGATGCTGATGAGCGGATCGCCGCCCTCCAGCGTCTCGGTTCGGGGTGCGGGAGCCAACCGTTCATCGTTGAACTGATTCGGTTGATTGACCCAGGCGAAGACACGGCGTGGTTCCCCTGGCGAGCCCCCGACCGTGTAGTCGAACCAAGCCGGTAGGCCAGGATCGTTCATTTGATTCAGCGCGTAGCCGCTTCCTTCGGAATAGGCCTCTGCTCGGATCGCCTCGCTGCAGAACACACCGTTGTCGACAGTAATCGGCGGTCTGGCGCATGTCGTCGATGCCCCTGAAACGCTGGGATCGCTGTACGTATTGGTCTCAAAATCGCGTTGAACGGCGACGAAGCAGTAGCGCGCACCCGGAAGGAAACCCGAATTGTCCAGGTCGATTGTGGTCACTCCCGAAGGATCCGCTACGTAGCGACCTACCTCGACGGCACACTCGTCGAGATCGCCCAAATCCCAGGTTGGGTTTGTACCCATGTTCGGGAACTGGAACGCCGAACGCCACAGGTTGCTTCGGTTCGCAGAGAGTGCGATTTGAGCTTCACAGCCGGCCTGCTGGTAGAGAATCACTTCATCCGCCTCGGTACCCCGTGGCCCGATCGGCGTCTCCACTTCGATACGCAACACCCCTGCGGTTGCGCCGCTGGCGCTGAGAATGGGGCGACTGAGCTCTTCCTCAGCTTGAACCGTCGCCGTCAGCGAACCTGGGCCCGCTGCGAGGGGATCGGTGAATCCGAGGTGAATGTTGATTGTGCGGTCTCTTCGTGTGGGGACGGTGAACTCGGCACCTTCCCCTTCGTCGAAGATCCAGCTTCTGAACGGACGTTGAAAGTAGCCCCGGGGGCTGTATCCAAGCATGACTTCGGACGGAAAACCCACGGTGGTGATGTCCAGAGACAACGAAGCTGGATATCGAACAACGCTGGCCTCTCCAGCGGCTGTGTCGAAATCGAGGGCGTACAAGTCGCCAGAGAGCTGATCGATCAGGATTTCGCGACGCTCCACACCGGGCGGCATCGCAATGTATTCGGTGACGGTTCCCAGGTCGTTGAGCGCGACTTTCACCATTCGGGTGCCGCCCGAGTCGATGATGTACATCGCCTTGGTATCGGTCATCTGGTACTGGAGACGGTCGAGCCAATCGTACCATGTTGCGCCCAAGACGTCGGGGACCGGATCCCAGATGACAATACCGGTAGGATTGATCAGACCCGCCGAGGCCGGCACCATAATGGGATCGCCCCTCCAGCTATCGCGTCTGATCATGTTATCGTCTGAACTCGTTATGTAGCGGCCGCCCGGGCCGACATACGTCCCCATCGGCCCAGCGAGGTTGTTCCGGGGGGACTGCCAGGTGTACCGACTATCGGGGCTGAGCGTGTACATGGCGTCGCTGGCGTAACCCGTGACATAGAAGTTGGCGCAGGCATTCATCCAGTCAAAGTAGTTGGTCCGATCGCAGGCTAAGTGGGTCGGTTCCCGAATCCCACCGGTACTATAATGTGACTGATACTCACCGTCTGGGTTGAATCGAAGGATACGATGATTGTCTCGACTGGCGACGAAGAACATTTGCTCCCAGACGATATCGTCCATCGTGTACGAGCCACCCGGTCGCTGAAACCACCTGCCCCAGGAGATATCCCACGGACCGTCCATCTGGCCGCTCACGTCTCCGTCGTACATCACCTCGGAGGTGCCGAGTGCAGCGTCGTACCTGACGAGTTGATTGGCACCGTAGTCGGCGAACCAGAAGTCGCCGTTTGGAGCGATCGCGAAGCCGGTCGGGTTCGTCATGCTGATCCCGCCAGCCATGACCTCGACGTTGCTTGGGGGTGCAGTGTAAGTGAAGATTTCGCCGCCCGGTCGGCCCGTCGCCGCGTACGCTTGGTTGTCGGCGAGATCGGTGAAAGTGCTTTCGTCCCAGCCGAAATAGAAGGGAAAAATCGAGTCTCGGTCCGGGTTCTGAAAAGTATCGGGTATGCCACGGAATCCGAAGTACCAGTACGGGCCGACGGGACCGTCATCGCTCCGCTCCTGGGCCTCGGCTGGAGAGCCGATCGCCAACGACGCGAGAGCAAGCGTGATGGTCATTGCGAGGAGTTTGGGGGCTGATTTGCGAGGCCTCATTATTCAGTTGCCTCCGCTTCGGTCAGAATCGTCGTGACGAGTTCCACCAGGTCCAATATGTTTACCTCGCTGTCCTGGCTCATATCCGCTACCGGCAGAATGCCATCGACAAATGAGACTCGCCCCAGGATGTGGTTGATCAAACGGACCCCATCGAGCACGTCGAGTGAACAGTCGAAGTTCACGTCGCCCAGAATCCGGTCCGCCGGGACAAGTAGAGTGCGGCTGAACTCGAGCTCGAGTGGGTTGTTGAACAGTTGCACAGTGATTTCGTGCAGGACTCGCGACGGATCAAGCGGGACCGGAAGGGTCCCCGAGAGCTCGGTAATGCTAGCCGCCTCGGCCCCATCAGAGAGAATTGAAGCGTACCCGTCGGGACCAGTTGCCCAGTTCGAGATCAAGTAGTCAAGGGTCAACTCAGTCGCACATTGTTGGCCGATAACGGTCATCGCGATTTCTGGATTGGTGCTGGCTGTGGCGACGCCGAACCCGAACTGAATCGGAAAGGTGATTGCCTGTTGCTGGCGTGGACTCATTGTCTCGGGCGGCAGATAGCGCCAACGGAAAATCAGCTTGTCGACCACCTCAGCCAAAAACAGGTTCAAGAAGGCGTTTCCATACTCGTTGGATATGACGCATCCCTCAAATACGAGGTCGTTGCAGAGACTCGATCCGGTCCAGGCGCAGACCTCAGCGGGCTGACCGCTCTCGTTGGACGAAAACACCTGACCCAAACGGCCCTGAGTATCGAGTTCGTAGTATCTAACAGGGCCGTAGAACTGGACTGTCTCCACGGTCGGGCCGCTAAACCGATTGAGCGGGTCGCCGGTGATCTGCACGGTTTCGGTGGCGTCTTCGCAGAGATTCACGCAGTAGTCCGTGTCGCCTGCCTCGCTCCACCCCGCGCTTGCTCCTTCGACGACATCACCTTCGGGGCTGGTCCATTGTGGCGTCACGTCGTAGCAATACGACCCCAGTGGCAGGTCGAGGGCTGGGAACTCGCCGGCTCTCGATCCGCCGGCCAAAATGAAGCTCTCACTCTCGAGGCTGTTCGCTTCTGTTTGCACCACACGATAGGACGTCGCGACCGGGTCGCGGTCGAACCAGACCTGGGTACCGGCGGACGCGCCTCCGTCTATCAGTACGGGGAGCTGCACGTTCAGACCGGTGACGGCAGCAAGCGTGGGAGTCAGGTCGACCGAAATGCCGTTAGTCGAGCCAGTCACGGGGCCTGCCCGCTCACCGAGCAGCTCGATCTGCTGCGTCTGAGTGTCCAGCGCCTTGAGGTCGTATCTTGGCGTGATCCAATAGTCCCATGAACTGTCGGCGGCGAGACCGTAGTCGACGAAACAGGTGGTTCTCCAATTCTCCTGCAGAACCTCTGACGGACTGCCACCTACCGGTCCACGGGCAATTCGATAAGACAACCGCTCTTCGTCCATGGCTAAGCCGACGAAGTGGGACAGACCATCCCAGCATACAGTGACCCGGCCAGACTCGTCGGTTGAGGCGACCAGGTTGCTGGGCGCGGCAATTTCGCTCGTGGGACCAACCGACAGGTCGAACATGCGCCATGTAGCGGGAAACTTCTCGAAGTGGACGATACGAATTCGAAGCCGGTCACCACCACGAGCTGTGAGGGATACAACTTGCTGGCCTTGGGCCAGTAGCTGGCTGCCCTCGACGGATGGGCAGCTATCGTAGACGCTGATCAGAGCGTTGATGGCCTCTTCGTTGTCGACCCAGATGACGACTTGTCGTTCCTCGGAACCGCTGCCTTCTACCGAATACTCGAACCAACCCGGGGTTCCTCCTGCCGCCGTAGGAAGCAGTGGAAAACCACTGCTCTCGTCGTAGGACTCGGCTGGGAGCGCCTGATTGCAGAAGATCCCATTGCGGCCACCGTTGCCAGGGCGTTCACAGGCGTCGATGTAGTTCAAATCACTGAATTCACTAACAATACTGTCGTCATCGTCGATCGAAAGCGCGACCATGCACTGCTCGGTATCCGGAATCCATGGCACCTCGTCGAGCGTCACCGTGGTGGTTCCCGACGGGTCAGCGGGAAAGAAGCCCGCAAAGCTGAGACAATCGTCTGCCAGCGCTTGGGAAAAATGGGCGTCGCGAACCGGGTTAGGGAAGGGAAAGACTTCTCCGGGAATGCGTCCGCCGAATCCGTTAACGTTGTATACGGCGGCTGCCAGGTCGATGAGTTCCGTGCAATCGGTAAGAACGTAGAGGGCCAGCCTGTCGGGTTCAGCACCCAACGCGCCGACGGGGTGGACTACCTCTGCCTCGAGAACCCCTCCGACGGGAGATGACAGTGCAAGCGTTGGCTTGGGCAACACTTGATCAAGGGTTTGGGTGAAACTGGCCGTCACCGGCGCGGCGCTCTCAGGGTCGCTCCAGCCGAGATAGAAGTAGGCTTCGTCGTCTCTCACAACAGGCACCGTGAAGGACGCCCCGGCATCGGTCGCGCCTATGATCCAACTGTCGTCGACCACCCGTCCACCCAGCATGGCGCCCACGTAGAGGTCGGCGGCCGATCCCCCATCGAACTCGGCAAAATACCGCTCTCGCTCGACAATCAAGGATGCCTCACCCGATCCGGTGTCTGCCGATGTGAGGAACAAATCACGGGTGTTTAGATCGAGCAGCATACCGGTTGGTGAATCGAGGCCATCGCGAAAGACGGTGGGAGTCGAGCCGGCCAAGGCTGACCGAAAGATGGTGTCTGCTCCTTGGTCAACCACGAACAACCCGGCACTTGGTCTTGCCCGCCAAGAGATGTAGTCGTGTACGTGCGGATTGAGCGGATCCGGACTCGGATCCATGAGGCTGATCGAGACCGGGTCGACGAAGTGATTCGTCCCATCTACGATAACCTCCGGTCCTACGCCACCGAAGCCGAAGGGGCCGAAATTGGCTGCTTGGATGACCTTTCGGCTGTCACGGCTGAGGATAAGGTGGGGTGTGGTTGATCCCAGGTTGATCGCTACGTCGATTGGACCGTCGAATAAGGGTGAACTGATAAAACTAAATGTTCTGCAACTCGCGCATCCGGAGTACCCGATTATCCTGTCTGCCGCGTAGTCGGCGACTGCTACGTAGCCGAAGACCTCCCAGATCTGGGTCGAATCGTTGAAGCGCCATGCTTCTCCGATTCCTGTGGGCTCGATTATTCCGGATCCGGACTTGTACTCGGCATAGCCCCCGCTGTTTGTGAGCTCGATCAAACGGCCGTTGTCTCTGCTCGATATAATCGCTCGGATTGGCGGTTCGCCTGGCGCCAGCGCCTCGGGGTATACGATGCCGTTTCCTGCGCGACCGTGCCAAAAGAAGCCGACGTCCCATGGCCCTGATAACTGCGGTCCGTCGTAAATCGTCCGAAAAACGCCGCTGACCGGATCAAAACCAACGACTCGATTTGCACCGTAGTCGGCTATCCAGATTTCGCCGGTGTCAGGGTGTTGGCTCATCCCGGTCGGTTGAACCAATTCGGCACTGGAGAGCAGTTCCGTTTCGAGCGCTGGAACCAGATACTGATAGAGGTTTCCGTCTGGAGAGCCACTGGTGGTTACGACGTCTCCGTCGCGCAATTCGGGAATCGGCACGCCTTGGTCTTGCCACCGAATCGCCGCCCGCGTTTGCGATGGCAGGGCACCTTCGGTATCGCCAAAATAGGTCAACGGCTCGATAGGCCCGTCGGGGATGACGACCTGCGCCGAGGATGACAGAGGCACCACTAGCAGGGCGAGGCAGAGAACATGTCGGAGTGCAGCTGTTGATCGTCGTTTCATAGCTTATCCCGACAGGTCGTTGAGAATGTGGGAGATCATCGCAACCATATCGAGGATGTCGACCTCGGTGTCCTCGTTGAAGTCACCTAGTGGAAGCAGTGCTTCGGCGATGAGTTCGAGTCCGAGGATGTGGTTGTTGATGATGACGACATCGAGCACGTTGATTCGGCAGTCGTGATTTACGTCACCGATTGATTCGCCGGTCGCAATGTAAGCTAGGCGCTCGTACACCTTCTGGAACGGGTCGGCGTAGAGCGCCACCTCGATGGTGTGCAGCGCCACTAGCGGGTTGACTCGCACCTCGACTCGCGTTGCCAGCTGGTCGTGCACAGAAGCGATCTGCCCATCAGCCAGGATAGCGACGAACGACTCCAGTCCTGGCTCCCAACCCGACACCCAGTAGTCGACCGTGATACCCGAAGCGCATGCGCTGTCGAGGTCAACGCCAACGTTGGGAACAGCAGTGCCGCCGGTCGGTATCAACCACGAACTCGATTGAGGAGCGTGGCCAATGCCGAATTCGATTCGGGCCAGAATTTCATCTAGCGCCTCGAGTTCAGTCAGGCTTCGCGGATAGAGCTCCTCGAGCAGTTCGACGTGAACATAGATGTTGTCGGTCTCGGAGCCGGTCTCGACATCGGTTCGCAGTATTCCGAACGTGTCAGATACGCCTTCACCCCGGTAGGTCAGATTATTGCAGTCAGGGCCTGAATAAATGGTCGCCCTGAGTGGGACGCCATCGAAACTCGCCACATAAAAGGGCCCTGAGTAGGGTTGATCCTGCCATTCTGAGTTCCGGTGCTGACCAAAGTCGATGACGTAGTTTCTGGTGAATCCATTGAACCAGCTGAGCCCAGGAAAGACCTCGCCACTGTATTCATCAGGATACCCGGGGACCTGGACCAACGTCGTCGCCTCCTCGCACACATCGATACAGTAGTCGGTATCGCCAGCTTCGCTGTATCCGGCCACCGGGCTCTGGGTTACCTCACCGCTTGGCTCAGTGCGTTCGTGATAGAGGTCGATGCAAATGTTGCCGATAGCCTCGATCCTGAGATCGACAGCATGGTTCTGGTCTCTCAGGAGAAACTCCGTCTGCTCCCCCGTTCCGATGTCGGTCTGAACCACCCTGTGCTGTGTGGGACCGTAGGCTTCGTCCCATGCCACTTTGATGCCCGCACTGACCGCCGAGTTGATGCCTCGCGGGCTCGCCGGATCGAGCGGCGCCCGATTGTTGACGTCAGGATGACTGACATACAGGCCGGTGGGACGATCGAGCGTAGGCTCCAGACCGGTCAGGTCGACCGCAGTAGTTTGCCCTGTCGCGGGGGCACTATTGGCCGATCGAATGATCGCGCTTGCATCTGCTGAACCGACCACCGGGGTTCTGCCGTAGAGTGGATAGAGTGCTGAGATTCTGTAGTCGTAGGCCACCTCAGGCGCGAGTGTGCGATCGACGAAACAGTGTCCTTGCCAGCTGTCGACCAGAATCGTGTCCATCATCTCACCTTCGGGTCCTCTCAAGACTTGGTAGGTGACATAGTCCTCGCTGACTTGGTTGAGACCAACTCGCCGCACTGGATCCCAGCAGACGGTGATCTGACCGTCCTCAGCCACTCCCAAGCTGCCTCCCGAAGCCTCGACGTTGCCGGGGACGGGCTGATCTGCAGTTTGAAGATCGGAGAGATGCCACATCAACGGAGCGCGGGCGAAGTGGGTCAATCGGAAGTAGACGGTTGTCCCGCCAGGCACCTCCAACATCACTTGTTCGTGACCTGAGGCTATCGGCAACTCTGCTCCACCGGGGCAGGTTGTGAACGCCGCAAGTAAAGCCGCACCGTTCGCCATTTGCCCTTCGACCTCGGCGACCAGCGTGTGCAGTTCGCTGTCCTCTCCCGGAACCGTGTACGAGTACCAAGTGGGTGATCCAGTCGCAGACGAGGGCATCTCGACGATGTTGCCCAGGCTCGAAGCGGTCACGGGCAACGCTTGGCTGCAGAAAAGCCCGTTGGATGATCCCGCTGACGCGAGCGCACAGGAGTCGAGAAAATCCAGGTTACTGGGCCGACTGAAGGCGTTCCTCGATGGGGCTGTGGCCATGGATACAAAGCAGTACTTGGTGCCCGGCAGGAACCCTACATCGTCCAAGACAACCTCGGTCGTACCAGATGGGTCGGTGGCGAGTTCCCTGAACGGAGTGAAGCAGTCGAAGAGGTCGGGATATCTAACCTGAAAGCTGCCAGCTGTCGGGTCGGGTGACGGCCTGGTCCACGGGCTCACAGACCTTCCCCAGTAAAACGAATGATCGCAGCCCGTGTATTGGTAGAGGTTCAGCTCTTCGGCCCCCGTTGAGTGTTCGATTGAGAGCACTACACCCGGGCCACTCGGATTGCCGGTGGCTGACAAGACGGGGTGGGTCAATTCCGGTACCAGACCCTGATCGATGGTCACGCCGAAGGGCGTTGCCACACTCGAAGCGGGTCGATCGAGATACAGTGCAAACGTCTCCTCACGTCGGGCAGAGAAGGTCAGCTCGTGCCCATTTGAGCTGTCCGCCCACATCCAGTTCAAAAATGGGTTATCGAGCTTGCTCTGGCGGCCAACGCCGATCAACACGTCCGTTGGCGCGCCCGCTGCAGAGACCGTCATCTCCACTTCATCGGGAAGAATCGAAAACCGTGAGGTGCCGGCTCCCACGTCAGCAGTGAGGACCAGAAGGTCATTCTCCACGCCACCAAACACAAGTGCGGTCGCCGGCGCCAGCAGACTCTGATCGGCCACTTCGGTCCCGTTTCCGTCGGAGAGCTCGATGATCGTTCCATCTTCGTTCAGAGCGAACGCATGACCTGGCGGCCGAGCGATTGGGTCGCGGCTCGTCTGGGTATAGGCCACGTCAACCGGACGATCGAGACCGTCCTCTGAGTCGTAGACTGGAATAAAGTAACTCGAGGGCATGAAGCCGCTCTCCCGAAAGAGGGTGCTGATCGTGTCGGAACCGTAACTTGCCACCAGCACGAATCCGTCGTCAGGAACGGCAATACCAAGTGGTTCATCAAACCCGGTGAACGTGTTTTCGCACCAGCTCCCGCTATTGCAGATTCCCCACTCGTCAAAACTCCGATAAGCCCCGTACATGCGTACGGTGTTGGTCGAATTGCTCGACACGACGACGTTCGTGCTAAAGGAGTCGAGTACGCCGACGCCCGTCGGGTCCGGTACACTGCGCTCATTACCGACGACGCCATCGACTACCAAGAAGACCTTGTCGTTGTCGCGGCTCGATACCGCACAGAGAACTTCTGCTTCCGCGGTCGGGGGGCCACCAAAACCGCCACCGTTGCCGCTGACCATAATGCAGTGAAGGTCCCAAATTCCTTGTAGCCTGGGGTCATCAACCACGGTCGCGAAGTCCCCTGTGGCGGGGTCCCAAGAAATCACCTGGTTTAGACCATAGTCGGCGATCCAATAGCCTCCCTCTGGGTGGGCCGTAATGCCCGTTGGTCGGACGAGCTCAGCCCCGTCGGTGATCAAGTTCTGTTCGGCCATCACGCGAACCAGACTGACTTCGCCGCCTGGGTTGCCCGGTGATGTAAATGTGTCGTTACCCTGCCTGTCCGTGAACGAGTCGAGGTCCCAGAACCAGTCGAAGGGAACGAAGTTGCCGAGGTTCCAGCGACCGACCTTGTCGCCGATCCACCGATAAGGGCCAATACCGTCCCGCGGGTCTATCGTGATCTGCGCGGTTGAGAGTACCGGCGACAGCAACAGAGCAGCGGCGACCAACGTAGCGAGAAATCGAGGTGGCGAAGAAGTCGCGCTCACGTCACTCTCCCTCCATGCAGGTATCGACGCATCCCATGTCGGCGTTGGGCAGGCAGACTGCCCCGTCGGTACATCCCTCGTAGACTTCCCCGCAGCCTCCACTCACTGGAACGTGCACCGAGAGGTCTCTCAGAGTGTTCCATCCGGAATCCCAATGTTCGATTGTGCTCTCGTAGTTTCGGCCGCAACTCTGCACCTGGGCGGTCGCTGTGCATTGAGCGGAGCACTCTTCCCCGAACCCGCAGGGGTTAGCCGTGCAAACAGAGGGCAGCGTGAACCGACCGTGAAGCCCCATGGATCGAGCTCCAGCGGCAGCGAGATCGACGTTCGATTCACCGTCGACGTCGCTGACATCCGAGGGTAGGAAAGAGACGTCTTCGTCGATCGTCACAATCTCGCCGCATGCTGTCCCTTCGAGTTCGCGATGGGTAGCCACACGACCGGAAATGCACTGCTCGTAGTGGACCCTGCAACTGCCGCTCGTCTCACCCACACTGGGGCAAAGAGAAGCCGAGTAGAGGCCGAGTTCGTCTATTTCGAGCGTGTAATAGTTGCGGCTGCTGTCCGAGCCCAGCGCAGCCGCGCTATGCGCTGACCACTGAATCAAATCGTAGCGATAGACGGGGAAGACCGCTCCTACTGCGTCGAAGGATAGCTCCGCAAAACTGGCCAGTGTTGCTTCGACTGGTAGCTCCAGCGTGGCCGGGACTGCCAACTCGAGATTGGCAGGCAACAGCTCAATAGCGGTGGGAGCGAATAGTGGTTGAAATTCGGATGGACCTCGGTGGGGGCTTTCAGCAGGTGTCATTGTCGCGAGGCATATCTCAGTTACGTCGGGCAGCGACCCGTTTGGAAAGGTGACCGAGGCGCCTGACGACGCAACCAGACTGCCCCCTTCGGGTCCGATCTGGGTGCATTCGGGCGGAAGTGAAAACGGAACGACAACCCGCGAATCGGAGTCGGGTCGGATATGAACGGTGTGCCGTCTCGTACCGCGTGTGGGATGGCTGACGACGAGGTAGTGCGTACCCACGTAGAGCCGGACAATCATCGTGTTTCCACCGGGCAGATTATGAACGGAGTCGTTCGGGCCCAAGAGTTGGACTGAGTAGGCTTGCAGTTCTTCTTCTGGTGCCTCTTCGGGATCGGCGTAGGGTTCGGGAGATATTGAGAGCGAGAGCCGACCTTCTTCGACACCGTCGTAGACTGTCACATCGACGGAGTCAGTCAGACGGTTTCCGTCCCATTCGTACTCGGCGGTGATCGTTGCTTGACCGGGAGCGAACGCTTGGATCATTCCCGTGCGAGAGACCGTCACACTGTCTTCGTTGTCGCTCGTCAGGGTGACAGTCGCGGAGGCCTCCTTGACCCCTTGATTCATGATCGTCGTCCACGCAGGCTCTGCCGTCGACCCGTAGAAGAATGCAACGTTGAGGAATTCGATCTGACCGGCTCCGTCCCGGGAGTCCGACCCCAGTACGATGTCTGTCAGCGGCGCGACCCCGATAGCCCGAGGCTCCACCAAAGCGATCGAATCCGTGCAAGGCTCCGAATAGAGCCGGCCCTCGGCTGTGTTTAGGAACGTTTTTACCGAGAAGGTGCTCTCCTCGCCGGGTACAATGCCCGCAACCGGGCGGGAAGAGATGTCCGGAAAGGCCAGTTCGGCGACTAACTCGCCGTTGCGTTCGATTCGATAGCCTGAGATGTCGTCCGTGTAGCCGGGCAGAATGTCCTCTGGAGCTTGCCGCTGCCAAGCAAAATTCACGCCCTGGGGAAGACGCGGCTCCGCTGAGCAACCTGCCAGTGCGGCCGGAAGAACAAGTGCGGCCGCGTCCACCTCGGCGAGATCTGCAACGTCGTTCTCTTCGTTGCTGTCCCCATCGTATGCGTCGACTAGCTCCTCCGTCGTGTCGGAAGCATCCTCGTCGGGTGGAAGGTCGTGGTTCTGATCGCTGTCCTCTGTGGCATCGCTCGAATCGGCTGGCTCTGAGTCTTCGTCGTACTGGACATCGCTGCTATCGCTGGACAGGTCCTCCGCGTCGTTGCCTGCGTCGGTGTCGCTCCACACGTCCTCGCCCGGCGTGACGCAAACACCCTGTTCGGTGTCGCAAACCTGCTCCGGTGTGCAGGGCAACGTGCAGGGCGTTGTTGTTGGTTCGGGCGTTGTGGGATCTTCCCCACACGCCGAGAGCGCCAGTGCAAGCACCAGGAGTACGGGGCCCAACGTTCCAGTCCATCGGATTTTCAGTGGCCATTCGATGGTATTTGGATCTGTTAAAACCATTCGGTCGTCGGCTCCTCAGTCGATGTGGGAGCATGCGATATGCTCCCGACTGACCCCACCACACGTGGGATACCAGTCGATTTGAAACGGCGCGCACATGTCCAACGGGACAACCTCGGCTGCGTAGGCGCAGTTGTCGCCCTCGCTGTAATCCTCACCCGTGTATGCCGATGTGTAGCCGTAGCGAACGCCGCAGGCCGTGCCGGCCAGTTCGGTGTCGAGGAACGGATCAACCGGGGCCCCAGGGGCGTGAATCAACTTCCAATCGCCATAGTCGCCAAGTGCGGCAGTTGTGAATGTGTTCAGATAGCTGTCGTCGAGCGTCGCTTCGTAGAACTCGAGCTGCTCTTCGAGATAGTCCCAACGAAAGGCGTTCTCGCGGTACCAGGGGTGAGCGCTGCCGCCACAGAAGTTCTCTTCGATGTTTGGCAGGAACTCGAGCACCAAGACGTAGGTGATCAGGAGCGACCAATACAATTGGTCCCCGTTGCCGAGGTGAGCGTTGTGTCTTGCATCGAGGAGATCGGTCTGCAGCTCAAACAGCTTGAGCATAATCGTGACCCGCTCGAAGTTGCTGCCTCCGCCGGCCCGAATCGCGGCCACGAGGGGATCCATTTGGGTCAAAACGTCCATCACTGCGGCGTGCTCGGCGGCGCCGTGCATGACGCCACCCGCATCGCGTATTGATGAGTCCAGCCGGTTTGCGCTGGCTCGCAATTGGTCGTAGGCATTGCCTGCCTGAAACAGGGGAACCCCTTCGACTTCGCTGGCGATGTCGATTTCCAGCTCACGAGTTACCGGGTCGAGCAGTGTCATTTGCCGCGTGAAGCCCCAGGCGATGTCCAGAACTGGGTTGGCACTCCCCTCGCTCTTAACCGAGTCCATGACGGACGTCGCCAGCAGAAATCGGGTGTTCACGTTGCTGTCGACCGAGACTCGCAAGACGTCGTCGATGTAGGTTCGACTTTCCAGGCTGGAGGCTCGGTACAGCTCGTGTAAGAGCTGAGCCAACTCGTCGGCGTGTAGCGGGCGGTGGACATTGTTCTCACTGTTCATCAGGCGCGTTCGCACATCGTGTACGAGCTCGTGGATATCCGAGATCGCCGCAAAGACCGTGGACATGGCTTCGGTGTCGTAGGCCGCGAGAGCGTGTTCGTACAGAGACAGCGAATTCACGCTGTTGAGCCGAGCGGTCTCGACGTAACCGTCCCCGCCCGAGTCGACCGGGATGACGCTATTGGGCTGTAGATAGACATCGAGCCCACTGATCATTCGACCCAGCGCCAGGGGCAGATCGAGCCGGATCCATGGCACGTCAAAGGCGGTGGTACTGGTCTGGGTGTCGACCGCGACCGTGACGCGATATCCGAGCACGTAGTTGCCCGAGGGTGTGCCGCGGGAGACGCTCACTTCGCCGGTCCGGTTGTCGCAGACGGGATCCCCGTTCTCCCAGTCAGACGGCAGCAAGCCGTCGCCACATGCCGGCGCAACGATCGGACGAGCGGGCTCGTAGGTCTGACTGACAATTGAGATCTGGCCACCCTGAATCTCAGGTGAGACGAGTACGACGTCGACTCCTCGGATGAGAGTCCCTGGTTCGGCTTCAATGGCGCACAGTTGGATCGTTTCACCCGGAAAAAGGCCAGGCAGAAAACCGGTTGGCGTCGGTTGGGTGTAGGGTGGATCAGTGGTGCAGTAGAAGTTGGCTGGGGGCAGAACGCCTTCGACCAACGAGGTGCAGTCACCAAGAATCGTGAAGATCGGATTGCCGCCCGGGTTTGAAAACCGGCCGTTTGGAAGGCAGACCTCTGTCGCCCCGAGGTCGTAACCGACGGTCACCAGTGTATACTCGCCAGAGGGTATTGCCCCACCGCTGACTTCGATTCCCACGATGATGGCGTTGTTTCCCGAGACGCTCCAGCCCGGAGCAGCGGTCTCACCACCTCCCAGAGAGAGCACCTCGATGCCGCTCAGTCCGAGTTGAAACCCTGCGACGGGAAAGAACGGGCTATTCACTTGGATGTCGAATGTGCTGGCTAAAAGGTCGACGTTTCCGACCGTGACTGTGACGCCCAAGTTTACACAGGCCTCGTTGTCCACACGCTGCAGGATGCCCTGGGTATCAGAAATGCGCGGCCTGTCGATACAGACAGTCCCGACGGTTTCCTCGACTTCGATGCTCACAATCGTTAGGAGATGATCCCCTGGCGGCAGCGATCCACCGTTGAGATTGGTCCCAACCACGCCCTTGCTGTTTGCTGAGACGCTCCAACCTGGACTGGCGGTTTCACCGCCTCCGGCGCCATCGACGTCGGCTCCTTCGATAGTGAACTGGAAACCCTGAATCGGGTAGACGGGATTCGTAACCCATACTTCAACGGTTCCCTGGGTAGGCCCAGTCTGTACAACCTCGCCGAATCGAAGGGATGCGCCCAGGTTGTAGCAGTCGCCGTGGTCTGCGGTCAGCGACCCGCCAGCCGGATCTGAGAACACGGCGTTCTCGTAACAACTCTCTTGCAGGTTGGCTTCCGCTACGCTCACGTCGAGGACGGTCAGGACGTACGAGCCTGGGACGATGTACCCGCCCGATGGATGGTGTGCGACGATGCCGTCGCCCTGAAGGTCGAAATCCCATAGAGACGCTGCGCCGCCCGACGCGCCGTCGATATTGAAACCTGTTACTTCGAGTTGGAAGCCAGAAAAGGCACGGTAGGCCTTTACGCGCACTTCGAGTGTTCCTGAGCCGGTGGGGTTCAAAGAGAGCTCCCCATAGCTCAGCTCGACTGACTGCGCGACCGCCTCAGCGCTATACCCGCTCACCAACAGGCAGAGACAAAAAGCTAACGCGGCACCCGGAGTCGCCCTGGGCGACAGCGCGGAATGGGTGTTCACGGATTTACGACCTATTTAAGACGCGGTGAGTTTTCTCCCGCGAGAAGACTCTCATTTGTTCTGCGAAGATGTCAAATCGCTGTGAATATGTGTGTTTACGGAGCAGATGCGATTACATATCGCCGGCTGCCAAGTTGACGGCCCGATTTTAACTCTCTACACTCCTCGCGGGATTGCTCACGTCTTACTCTCTGTACTTGGTTAATGTTCGTCTCACGTCAGGAACTGTTAGAGCGAGGGACACTTGTGAGAATCATCCCGCTGTCCAAATGGGCCGCTGCTATCTTGTTTGCGGGTTTGCTGCTTCCTGGTTGCCCAAAGGACCCGCCCGCCACTAGCAACCAGACCTGTCCAATCACCTGCCCTCTCGAATGGTGCAACCTGAATACGGGCCTGTGCGAACCGCCTGAGGACGATGTGGTCGATGCAGACGAACCGGATGTGGTCGAGGAGGTCGCTGAACCGGATCCCGACACCACTCAATTGGGCGACGGCACGGTACAAAACGACATCGAAGAGGAACCAGACGTCGAAGACGAGCCCGACATAGAAGATGAGCCCGAGCTAGAGGTCGTTGAGGACATCGGCGAAAACGAAACCGATGGCGGCGAGGACGATACCGGTGAACAGCAAGACATCCTCGAAGAACCAGAGGTCGAAGACGAACCCGACATAGATGATGAACCGGATATCCCAGAGACTGCGTGTCCCGACCACCTCGAGCCGAGTGGAGACGACAACGTGATTCAGATCCACGAATCACTGATAATCGGCGATGTCGAGAGTTGTGTTGAGACCTATGATCCGCTGAATACCAACGGATGCACCTGCGACGGCGCCGATTGCTGCCAGTGTGGTGGGGCCCAATCTCTGGCTTTGTGTGGTTTCGACGACGTGGACACCTATCGATTCGACTTTCTGCGGGGCGACGTGGTGTCGATTCGAGTCATTCCGGACATACGAACAGACTGCTTCTCATATTTCGCGGTTGTCGATCGTTTGAAAGACGAAATCGGCACTATCGATACCGACTTTCAGCGGCGAGCCGGTTGCGACGGCAGTCGTGCGCTGGGCGTCAACTTGGTGGAACTCAATCCTGCAGAGCCATCCACAGGGGATCCTGGCACGATAGCGCGTTACCGACTTCGTGTGCGGTCGGCACAGGACGACCCGATTCCCTACCATATTCACGTGCAAGTCGAGCCCGTCAGTCGAGGCTGCGAGGGAGACCCCTGGGATGATGACATCAGCGTCCACACCGTCGGACGCGGTAGTGAAAAGCGCTGCAGTACCGACGATTGCACAGCCGACCTCACCACAATCGGCGATCCTGTCGGTGTAGCGGGCAATCTGTGCCCGTGGGACCGGGTCGACTATGTGCGGCACGAAATCACGACGGAGTTCCCCAACACCCGCCGGGTAAAAATCCTATTCGACGGTACGGTCTCTCATCTGACCGGAAACCTGTGTCGGCTCGATGCGCTGGGTGATCCGACCGACTGTTGGGAAATCTGTCCGAGTTGCGACGACACAACCGTTAGCCCGTCCGGTATCGAGAGGGTCTTCGATGGCGCCGAAGGGCTCTGGCCAGCGGTTTATCAGCTCGAGGTCTCCTCAGACACAGCTCGGGCGAACCCATTCACCGTGCTGTTCCTAGACGAATAATGACGGCTCCAGCGAACTGATTTCCTGTTGACATGTCACCCGTCCTGGCTGCACATTCCGGCCCCGACACACAGTGGCAGAGGGGAATCAAATGCCCATATTGACCATCAGAGACAGCGGCGAACGACTCGAGGATCTCTCGGCGGTTCAAGACTTCCTAGCAGTCTGGGGAATCTGGTACCGATACTGGGATGGGGGCGACGCTCTCGGAGACAATCCATCTAACGAGGCAATCCTCGCCGCCTACGATGAACCAATCAAAGAACTGATGGCGAAAGGGGGCTACGTCACCGCCGACGTCATCAACATCGAGCCGACTATCGAAAACCTGGACGCGCTACTCGCCAAGTTCAGCAAGGAGCACTGGCACGCTGAGGATGAGATCCGATTCGTGGTTGGTGGACGTGGGGTGTTTCACATTAACCCCAAAGGCGGGCCGGTCTTCAGTATCGAGGTTTCTGACGGAGACATGATCAATGTGCCTCAGGGGACTCTGCATTGGTTCGACCTCTGCGAAGAGCGCGCAATTCGCGCGATTCGGCTCTTCAAAGATATGTCGGGTTGGGTTCCGCATTATTCTGAATCGAACAAGGAACGGGACTACCAGCCTCTGTGCTTTGGTCCGTCCCACGTGCCTACCGATAAGTAGGGGGCCCGATGCCGGAATCGATGCAGATCGCCTGTGAACCTCACGGCACGCTCGAGGCCATCGCTTTCCACAGCGCGTTTCCGCAGCCTTTGGGGGCCATCGGTTCGCCAGCCGACATTACAGCGTTCTTTGGCGACAAAGCCGCACCATTTCAGTCAGACGACAAGATTCGGCTACAAGTTCGCGATCTGCTCCGAACCGGCGGTTTCAAACCCACGGGGCGAAGCAAACCGGCAAGCGAATACCTCATCAAAGCGATCGAAAACGGGTGGTTTACCGCTGACAAGGGCATCAATCTCGCGGTCGATGCCTGCAACGCGGCCAGCTATCACTCGGGCCTTCCCATCAGTGTGGTGGACTTAGGTCAAAGTTCGGGGCCGTGGTCGATCAAGACCTGCCCCAGGGGCACGAGTTATGTCTTCAACCCGACCGGACAGGTCATCGATATAGGCGGACTCTTCTGTTTGCACGATGGGGACGGACCTTGCGCAGGCCCAGTCAAAGACTCGCAGAGAACAAAGACCCGCGATGAGACGACTGTGACCCTCAGCATCGTTTGGGGGACCAGCGATCTGACCGGACTGGCCCAACGAGTCGCTGAATGGTATCGAGGTCTGCTCGAAGGTCACGGCGTCACAACCCGACCGGTACCTGTCGTCTGAAGCAAATGGGCCTTCAGCGACGCAGAAAAGGAAATGAAAATGGGCATCGTTTTTGAGACTCCCGATGGAATCCTGGACGCAGTAGGGCGTGACCTCGGAACTACCGATTGGGTCACCATCACTCAGGATCGAATCAACATGTTCGCCGACGCGACCGGCGATCATCAGTGGATTCACGTCGACACCGAGCGGGCAAAGAACAGCCCATTTGGCGGCACGATCGCCCACGGTTTTCTTACCGTCTCGTTGGTTGCCAACTTCTTCCCCCAACTCCTCAGCGTCGAAAAGACGTCGATGGGCATCAACTATGGCTGCAACAAAGTCCGCTTCCCGGCTCCCGTCCCGAGCGGCTCCCGAGTGCGAGCGAAGGGTGAAATCGTCTCAGCTGAAGAGGTGAAGGGTGGGGTCCAAGTCGCTGTGAAGGTGGCTATCGAAGTCGAGGGCAACGACCGTCCGGCGTGTGTGCTGGAGAGCATCGCCCGATTCCTTCGCTGAGTAGCCCCGAGGTTCGTCTACTCCGGACAGATCCGAATCCCGCCGTCGACGCAACAGCTGCCGTCGAAACAGACCCCCTGTTCACCTTCGGCTTCGCAGAACTCACCAGTCTTGTTTTCGTGGCAAGACTGAAAACCGAGCAACTCATGGTTGGGCTCTCCCGCCCTGCAGATATGTGCGGTCACGCCCTGAGTTCCCGATTCGTCGCAGGTGTCCGAAAAATTCGCGCATTCGTGGAGTGTCTTTGAGTCGGGAACCTCTAGACCGTTGGTTTCGACTTCGCATGGCTCCCCCTCCTGCCGGACCGGTGCCTGCAGACAGGAGAGGCGATCGTCGCTACAGCTAAACTCCTGGCAGTCTCGAAAATCGGTCCCATCCACATCACAAAATGACTCCGTCTCGCAGAACCAATCGTCACAGGTGGTCTGTTCCTCACATGTGTCGTCGACACAGCGATACTCGCAAACCCCGTCGTTGCAATGGTTGAGCCCCGGTGTGTCACAGGTCCCGCAAGACTCGCCGCAGATGGGGTCGTCGCCACATTCCCGGTCACCGCACTCTCTTTCGCACGGAACTTCCGGTTCCTCGGGGTCACCTCCCGAATCCGGATCGGTGGCGGCGTCGTCCTCGACCTCTTCGTCGATTTCCCGGTCGCTTGCCTCGTCGAGCTCAATGTCCTCGGTTGGTTGGTCGGACACTGAATCGAGCAGTTCGTCGGGCGCGACGTCACTCACCTCAGGCTCGATATCACCCATCTCAGCGTGCGACGCGTCTGTGGGTTCGGCGTCGTCCACGACCGCATCGCCCTGCCCCGTGGTGTCACTCTGGTCGTCGCTGTCCGATTCGTCGTGAACCTGAGGTACGTCGTGTTCGACTGTGGTCTCAGCGTCGCCGATTCGACCGTCTGTCGGTGTTTCTGAGTCGGTGGTGGGCAGTTCGAGCGCTTCTGGGCAACCGCTCAGTGCAACTGCAAGAATCCCGATGAACGCTGTTCTGATCAAACTGTCTGCGATCGCGGTCATTGTGGACTCATGATAGGCGAGCATGGCGATAATGACATGGGACTTTTGTTTCAGCGCTGCGCCGTCTCCGCCGTCGCGCTCCGAACCACAATATGATGAGCGCCAGACTGGCTATCGGCTCTGGATTGGAGCGATCTCCCACCGAACAGTCGCAACCCGATTGAGGGACCTCTTCCACAATGGGTGGCTTACCATCACTCTCGACGCTAACCTCTCGATCGACGTCCCCGACCTCGGCGGGCACATCGTCCGGTTCGGTCTCGGAGGAGTCGGAGTCACTCGAGTGGCTCCCTTCGTCCGATTCCTCATCGTGGGTGTCCAGGTCTCGACTTATATCAGGGGAGGTGTCGAGCCGCGACTGCGGATCGGAGTCCGGATCGAGCTGAATGTCGGCAATATCCGGACTGGAGTCCGCGAGCAGGTCGGTGAACACGTCAGATGGCTCGACGTCGACCGAGATCCCATCTCCGGAGTCGGAAGCTGAGTCGAATCCGACATCTGCGACGTCCAAATCAGCGACTGCGTCGGCGTCCGCACTATCGCCGCTGTCCTCTGAGTGGGGCGGTTCGAACATGACCTGTCCCGTCACATCGGTTGCTTCACCGTTCAACCAAACCCTCACATCGACTACCCCGCCTCCGTCAGGAGGGGGAATCTCAACGCAGAAGCTTCCAACTTGGCAGTATTCCGCCATCCAGCTCGTCGAGTTATCCAACGGGCGAAGTTCAACGGTGACCACACTCCCGGCTGCGTCCTTGTTCTCGTCGAAGGGCATGATCAGACCCTCAGCGGGCTCGCCCGGCGGTATCAGACCCTCTGTCAGCTCCAACCTCGTGTCACCGGGAGAAAGGACCACGGTTCTCGGTGTGCGCAGAAGGAACTCCGTAACCACTCCGAGTGGCAGATCGTCGTAGGTCAGCTCGACTCTTCCCACTCCGGGTTCGGTGCCGCACCGGAGCATCGCCGTGTACCTTCCGCGCGAGTGGGATGGCTCTTCGATGAGTTCCGCACCTGTCACATCGAACTGCAAGTCGTCCACTTCTGGCAGGATGTGCCCGTCTGCGTCCAAGAGCAATGCGACAATCGCGATGATGTCTTGGCCGTCCGCGTAACAACCGGCTTGAGAGGGCCCACTCGGACTGGTCTCGTCATCAATGGCCGCAGCGACGTCGTCGTTGTCCGCCCACGCTCTGACCGAAAAGCCGTTTCCGATTTGCTGACCCGCGACCTCGATGTGCAAGCGTTGCCCGTCGTCCTCTTCGTTCACGAGGATATCCGCAGAGAACACTCCCGCGCGGTCGGCTGACATACTCTCCTCGTGGGGAGTATCCCCGATCATTATGCGAATCGCGCTGACGTCATCGAATGGCCGGCCGTTGGCGTCGCGCAAGAAGGCGTTCACGGACACCTGTCCCGGCAGCGGATGGCGCAACCACACCTCAGACAGACTGTCATCGACCGGGGAGTTGGCTGGAATCTGGAGGGTTTCACCGACAGCGACGCCATTTCGCGTAGCCCTGAGGGTGAGCTCGGTCTCGGGCACGACGATCGTAGCCGTTCCCAACCCATCTCCTAGTGGCTCCACGGTCTCGACGACGGCACCGGCCAGTAGAAGACCCGCAGTTCCTGTCCCCACATCGATGAATATCTGCAGCTCCGCTCCCTCGACCGGGATTGCTGGGTAGAATCGAAGGTCAGAGGCGTCCAGCGGATGCACTCTCAGCCTTGGATGGGCGGGCTGCATCACGTCGTCTAGGAGGACATCCAACCGAATCTCACCCGGGTCGGTTGGAGTGGGTATCTCGATGGTGTAAAGGCCACCTCCCGCGTCGGTTGCCTCCTCCTCCTCGCCGTCGATATAGACTTCGACGCTGTGGCCCGACCCCAACAGGCCACCGGTCTCGTCCCTCGGTTCAATCGTGAGTGTCGCGACCTCGTCCGAACCCGCGGTCAGATCTCGAGTTGACAGCCGCAGCCAGTCCGGCTCCTGGGCTGCGCGCATCTCGCCTGGCGCGACTGCCTCGATGACTTGGTGAACTCCGCTAGGCCACCAGATCGCGACATCGGCGCTGTCGCATTCCTCGGGAATGCCGATCCACACGAAGCTTCCGACCCGAGACGAGCCGAAGGTCCCTCCGGCGAAACTCTGGCGAACGATGTGGTGGTCCTCGCACGTGGTGGTCAAGCGGGCCCCGGGAGCCCCTGGTGCGGACACACTGCTGATGAGCTGAACCCTTGCCGGGCGAGCACTTCCGCCGTTGGTCAGGAGTAGCGGAGGCCGACCCGAGGTCCCACCCACGACATCCTGGCGGCCATCCTGCGTCAGATCTGCCACGAGCATGCCGCGCGCCTGTGGATTGGTCGCTGGGGTCAAGCCCGTCAGAAGCCGCGTTGTCTCGGGACCCTCGCCGAAGCGCCACAGGGCGTCTCGTTGGTCGGGACTATTCTTGAGGTACTCCATGGCGAGCAGTTCCCCGGAGCGGATCCACAGCTCGTCGTATCCGTCGCCGGTGATATCAAAAGCGTCCGGTGCCCAACCAATGCGGAGACCGATATCCGAGAAGTCGTTCTCGAGCCCCCAAATGGCCGTCGCATCAGTGAATCCTTCGCCGTCCCACCGATGGAACACGTGGCGCCCGATACTGGTCTGAATCAGATCGAGGTCCCCATCCCGATCGGGATCGAGGAAGGCAACGCCCATCCCGTACACACTGGGCCCGAATTGCCATTCCTCGGTCATATCTGTGAAGCCCCAGGTGTCCCCCGTCGGTCCGTCGTTTCGGTACACGCGCGAGGGGATGTAGAATGTCCCGAAGTCGTTGATTGCAAAGAGGTCCAGGTCGCCGTCGCGGTCGATATCTGACCAGGCAACGGCCAGGGTGGCCCCGCGGTTGGCGACTCCCACCTGGCTCGCGATGTTGGTGAATCGACCGGTGCCGTCGTTGACCAGGAGCTCGTCAACGTCGTTGTTGTGATAGGGAAAGAAAGCGCGTGCTACATAGTTACCAACAAAGATATCTAAGTCGCCGTCGCCGTCAAAGTCCGCAGCAGCCGCCGAACGCGAAGCCGTTCGGGCACCGTCCAGATGAGTTCGCGTGACGTCCTCAAACGAACCCCCACGGTTGAGGAGCAGGCGATTCTCGCCGGTGCGGCAGAGGAATAGGTCCTCGGCGCCGTCCCCGTTGAAATCGCCTACCGTAAAGCCCGTCGCAGCGAACTCAGAGGGCATACCGGGTTCTACCTCGGCGGTCGAAACCAGGCCGGCCGACTCGCTTTGGTTGTCAAACGCGGCCTCGCCGGACTCACTGTTGTTCTGATAGAGTTCGACGTCCCGCTCCCCCATCGTGAATACGACATCGATATCTCCGTCCTCGTCGTAATCCAGACCGGCCACATTACCCGCCAACTGGAATGGCTCTGAGCGTTGAAACAGGGGGAAATCTGCTTCTGAGGCCGCGTTGATAAAGGGCTCTTGGGCGAGCAAACCAGCAGACAATATGGTGGCGACAAAGAAGAAGGTGAGTGATGTCCCCCGCCTCATCGTGTGAGCTCTTCGGCCTCTATTGCGTGGTCGACGAACCACTGTACTGATTGGGTCATTCGTCAAAAGCACAGGCAGACTGTACCTGACTCGTTGAAGCAAACCCAATCCAATGTAATCGCGGCAGTCCTGGCAGCTGAGAGCCAACCAATCCAACCCCTCGCGTTGGGTAGGTTGGCGAGAGGGCGAACCGACGTTTAGTAGTGAGTTTGCGCGTCTAGCGTGTTTCTAGACGGGTCCATCTCATCGAAGAAGATCATGTCGGGCAGCGTGTTGCGAACGAACGGCTTGGCCGCCGCACTGCTCGGAAACTGTTTTTGGCCCGTGTAGACCTTACCGCCGACACCGAATTTGTAGTGGAGGACAACGTACTGGGTACCAAGGGCCGACGTGTGAACCACGACCTCCGTCAACGTCCCGTCGGTGTGGTCGAGGTAGCGGTCCCCACGCTGTGCTTTTTTGCGAGCCTTGCCGGCTACGAAGTAGGACACGCCATAGACTGCGAGAACCGCGCCGAGAACCAACGCGACCACGCCGCCCGATCGGGCCAATCCCAAAGCCAGCAGAAGAATACCAACCGCAAAGAAGGCCCAACCGACCGGCTCGCAGTTCGGTGTCGTCGGCACGATCGCCCTCCAATGGGCGTCTTGCGCTTTCCGGACCGGCACGTCGAGGGGCTTCTTCTTCTTCTGTTTCTTCTTTCGCTTCTTCGTGGATGCCGTCTTCTGCTTCGGTTTGACGGCGTTCTTTGTGCCCGTGGTCTTCGAGCTCGTCCTCTTTGATTTGGCGCCTTTCGGTTTAGCGGCCTTGGGCTGGGTGCCGGTCGTTTTTCGCTTGGACTTGACCGGAGTGGTTGGCTCGGAGGTGCCAGTCTGTTTCTTGGCCTTCTTTGATGGGGCAGCCTTCTTTGACGGGGCGGCTTTCTTTTCTTCCACAACCGGGTTGGGTTGAGTATCTGACGCTTCCCGTTTGGGCTGCCCCGCTTCGGGAATGACTGGCTCTTCCAGGATTCTGGTCGGTCCGGCGTCCAGTGCGATGGCTGGACTGGCGGACACGGCCGATAGCGCAGCGTCGGTGACGTCCAGAGTTGCCTTCGCGGACTTGCCGAGCTCAGGCCCAGGTCGCTCTACCGGCTTCGCAGCGGGAGAGACGGCCATGAACTGTTTAGGAGGCGTAAACCGTGCAGAGCGTTGCAGATCTGCCATTTCACCCGGGTGGTCGTCGACCCAACGCTGCAGAGCGTTCCGCAGGCTCAGAGCCGACTGATAGCGATCCTCTGCGGCCGGCTCCATTAGGAGATCGAGAACAGCAGCCAAGTGAGAGTCGACGTCGATGTAGCGGTGGATGTTGGGCTTGAGACGACGAACCTCCATCTTCTCGGGCGATCGACCCGAGAGCAGGTGGACTGCGGTTGCGCCCAGCGAATAGAGATCGGTTGGCGCCAACGCTCTGGCCTGGAACTGCTCTGGCGCCATGTAGCCGAAGGTCCCAACCACACTGGAACCTGCGACCTTGGGATCGGCCAACGCTTCGCGCACCGCACCGAAATCGACCAGGACGCACGTACCATCGCTGCGCATGATGACATTCGACGGCTTGATGTCCCTGTGAAACAGAGGCGGGCTCATACTGTGTAGGTACTCGAGCGGTGCCAAACAGCTCAGCATGATCTCGACCACAGAGGCAGGACTAAATGCGTGGCCATCACTCAGTCGATGATGAAGAGAACGGCCGGGCACATACTCTTGAACGAGGTAGAGGGTGATCGTCTCGTCACTCTCCCCCATCATGGTTTCATAAAAGGTTGGGATCTGGGGATGCTTCAGGGCCCTCAGGGCGTCGGCTTCTCGCTCGAACATCTCGATCTGACGTCTGTTCTTCGACTTGACCAGTTGGATCGCTTTGATGGCGACCAACCGATTTCGATCGTGGTGTCGGGCCAAGTAAGTTGTCGCCAGGCCTCCTTCGCCGAGGACTTCGAGCAACTCGTATTTGCCGACCGTAGTAGACTCGAGTTTGTGTCGTTTTTCAGTCACCGCTTCCCTGCGCGCTCTGAGACAATCGGCCGGGACTTTAGCACAAGGTGTAGGCAATTCAACAAGCTGCTTGACCCAGCGGGCCCGGACGGCTCAGTGAAAGAAGACGGTCTTGAATGATGCCTCTTCGCAGAACCCCATACTATCGTAGAGTTGCAGCGCCGGGCGGTTGCTCCGGTTTACGTAGAGTGAGGCCAACGGCGCTTCCGCCAACATCCACTGGCACAACTGACTCAACCCGCGTTTTCCGTAGCCGTTCCCGCGAAGGCGCGGACTGACGTAGACGCCCTCGATCTGAGCACCACAATCACAGTGAGCGCTCACGGATGCTTTGAATATGAGCTGGTTACCCGGTGGCTCGGTCCACACGTAGATTTTACGCAGAGCGATCTGATATTCGAGCGTCCGGCGAAAATTCTGTATCTCGCCGGCAGGTGCGACTTGTTCGGTCTCATGGGCATGCATGTCGAGCGTTGCCTCCAGCAGATGAGGCAGATCACTTGGGGTTGCCAGTCGCAGACCGTTGGCTTCGAAACGGATCAAACGGTCTGCCGTCACCGATAGTAGGACCTGATCCTGTTCGAGGCGGGTCACTCGCCCGGCGTCCTCAATTGCCGCTCTGAAGGCCGTCACCGAAGCAGAATGGCCAACGACCACCCTGAAGGGCTCTCCCAACTCGTATAGATCCTCGGCGAGGGCCGTCGCGGCGTCGATGTCGACCGTCGCCAAGGACACCAAAACGCGGCCTGCGGCCATAGCGGTTCCAACCAGCTCACCGTTTCTGAACGCACCGAGGTAGAAGAAGCGGAGGTAAGGAACGGTCGGGGTGATTCCATTCCGACGGAGCCAACCGAGGGGATATAGATTGGCGGTTGGGTCGGACCTCAGATAGTTATCCAGTGCAACGTTGTCGCCAGGATGCAGCTTGCGGACCAGAAGGTTGGGGTCGCCGCCTTTGCGGCTCAACCTCGCCTCCCGTCCCAGATTGGGATGCTGCGGTGCCGGCCCGTCGCGCCTAACTCCAGTCGCGGCGCAGCGGAGGTCGCGGTTGGATCGTTCAAACCAACGCTTTGCTGATGTAATCGATGAAATCGATCTTTGTGAGGATGCCGGCGAGCTCGCCGTCGGCAACGACCAACACGACGTGGCCTTGGGAGAACAGAGGAGCCAGGGTAGACAACCGATTGTGTGGCTCGACCACTGTGAACCGGTTCGTCGCAAGCTTCTCAACTGGCTCGCCCGCGCCGGCTTCGCCAGACATCAGATAGCGAAGCACCTCATTCTCGCTGACGATGCCAGCGACTCGACCATCACTCCCTTTCACGGGGAGTTGGCTGACACCAAACTCTTTCATTCGGTGTACGACTTCACGAATTGGCTCCCCGACGGTGGCGGTGATGACCTTGGTTGTCTCTTTGGCCACGAGCAAGTCACTGACGAGTCCTTGATAGGGAGAATCGCCGAGAAACCCGTGCTCTCTCATCCACTCGTCGTCGAAGATCTTTGAGAGATACTTTATCGCTGAGTCGGGAAGTATCGTGACAATGTTGATCGGCCCGTCGTTCTGCTCGGCCCATTTGAGGGCTCCAGCAACCGAACCACCCCCCGATCCACCGGCATAGAGCCCCTCTTCTCGGACAAGCCTGCGAGTCATACTGAAACACTCCGCATCAGTGACTCGAACGATATCGTCGACGTAGGTAAAATCGGTCGTCCCAGGGATGAAATCCTCACCAAAACCCTCGACCTTGTAGGTGTGGGCTTCGGTCATCTGGCCGGTTCGGAAGTAGTCGTAAAGAATGCTGCCAACAGGGTCGACACCGACGATCTTCGTATTGGGGTTCTTCTCTTTGAAGTACTTCCCGATGCCCGAGATCGTACCACCAGTCCCCATCGCGATGATAACCGCGTCCACTTTGCCATCGAGCTGTTCGTAGATCTCTGGTGCGGTCGTCAGGTAGTGCGCCTTGGGGTTTGAGGGATTGTAGTATTGGTTCGCGTAGTAGGAGTTCGGAGTTTCCTCCGCGATTCGGCGGCTCACGCTGTAGTAACTGCGCGGGTCCTCGGGCTCGACGGCGGTTGGCGTCACGACGACTTTCGAGCCGAAGGCGCGCAATGCCTTGATCTTCTCGCCGCTCATTTTGTCCGGCATGATGAAGACTGTCTTGTAGCCCTTTACTGCTGCTGCGAGGGCCAGTCCCATACCGGTGTTGCCGCTCGTCGCCTCGACGACCGTGCCACCTGGCTTCAACAGCCCATCTCGTTCTGCGTCCTCGATTATCTGGAAGGCCACCCGATCTTTTACAGATCCACCGGGGTTGAGATACTCGAGTTTACAGTAGATGTTGGCTTTCAGATGGTGGGAAACGTTATTCAGCCGAACCATCGGCGTGTTGCCCACTACCTCGACAATGCTATTCGCAACAATCATGTTTCAACCTATTCTTCGCCACCGAGCACATCACCCGGTCTGGGCACTCGGAGCCTCGCCCTCAGATCTCTCCGAGTTGTTTCATGATGACATCACGTCGCTGGTCGTCGACCCGTTCGAGCAAATCTCGAATGATCTTCCACTCGACGGCTGTGTGCGCCCAAAAGAGTTCGCCCAACCGCTTCCCTGCCGCCGCTGCACTCGCCCGCTCTGTATGAGGTAGGTCCTCGGTAGCCGAGTTCAGCACACCGTCGAGCACCTCGAGGTGCTCACAGATTTCGTTGTGAGCCACTGCGAGTCCGTCTAAATCGCTTGTGAGTTCCGGGTATTCGGCTTTTAGGTTGGGAAAAAGACCGTGCTCTTCTCGCTCGAAGTGCTCAAAGGAATCTTCCTTCAGCAGAGAAATGACCTCTCGGGCTTCCTCGAGTGGACTCATTTCCTCACTGACTGTGTCGTCGTGCCACTCTTCGAGCGCCCGGTCGAGATCCCGAAGTAGGGCATTCAGATGAGCGTGATCGTGGTCGATTCTGTTCTCGGGTCGCGCCATAACACCAGCTTAATTTCAGATATTGCTGCCCGTGAAAAGACCTTTTGCGCTTTCACGGAGTCCGAGTTGTCATTGATTGTCGTCGTTGGCGCTCTCAGCTGCCACAAAACCGAAGGTCAGCGCCGGGCCGATCGTACCGCCCGCCCCCGGATAGGTTCGACCCATCACAGATGCGGCACAATTGCCGGCTGCGTAGAGATTCGGGATGGCCTCACCAGCTTCGTTGAGCACACGGGTACCGAGATCGGTTTGGAAACCACCCTTCGTACCCAGATCACCCGCTTCGACCTTTATTGCGTAGAAGGGTGGCTTGGCAATGGGAGCCAGACACGGGTTGGGTGTCACGCGGTAGTCGCCATAGTAGCGATCAGCCAGGCTGTCACCACGCTTGAAGTCCTCATCGACCCCTTTGATGGCCATGTCGTTGAACTTGGTAACCGTCTCCTGCAGACCGTCACCGTCGATTTCCAGTTTCTCGGCTAGCTCCGCGAGGGTATCAGCTCGGACTAGGAAGTCGTTCCGGTACCGTCGCGGGGTCCGGCTGTCGGGCATCGCCCATCCCGGAGCAACCGGCCCTACTGGGTACTTGTTGCGAAAGTCCGCGTCGAACACCATGTGACAGGGGACCGAGGTCGCCTCGCCGTTGTTTGCTTCGTACATTCCGACGACGACATCGATGTACGGAGCAGCTTCGTTCGTAAACCGCTTGCCAGCACTGTTGACGAAGATGCTGCCAGGTAGATTCTTCTCCACAACCAGTACCCAACCCAGCTCCGATTTAGGTACGATCGTCGTGGGCGTCCACCAGGCCTCCTTCATCAGATCGAGCGCGCCGCCGGCCTCTAGGCCCATCCGGATGCCATCCCCCATGTTGTGGGTGTTGGCCGCCGTCCAGTTTGTCTCGATCGGATGACGCTGATATTCGCGTCGCATGGCAGCATTTCGTGAAAACCCGCCAGCGGCCAGCAGGACGCCCGATTTGGCTTCGATCCGCACCAACTTACCGTGTCGCGCAACCACTGCCCCCACGACTCGCCCATCCTCGATGATGAGCTCCTCGGCAGCTGCGTTCCGCCACATCACGATTCCTCTGTCCATCATCGAGAGCCGCAACCGCGCACACAGCGCATTGCCCGTATACAGGAGGGTGTCTCGTCCGTATTTCCGTCTCCAGTAGAAGCGCAGAGCGTACTTGATGAAATGCCACAGCATGATCAGCTTCGACTTGAAGTTGTTGATCAGCAGAGTCTGAGCCATACCAGCCGTGATGCCGAACTTGCCCATGATCTGAGATTGAGGATGTGGCATCCGCAGATTGCGGAGTTCTTCGCCCAAGAGGGTTCCTGGGAACTTCCGGGACTCCATCGACCGACCTCCGGGACGACCTCCGGGAGCCTCTGGATAGTAGTCCGTGTACTTTTCAATCGCGTCGAACCGGACGTGGGTATTCTTCTGGTAGTAATCGTAAACCCGTAGAGACTCGTCCAGGTACGACTGGAGCCGCTCGCTGGGAACTTCCCCGTGCGTGATGTGCTCGAGGTAACGAAGGGCGTCCTTGTCGTTATCCTGTAGGCCCGCTTTGGCCATACTGGGTGTGTTCGCCATCCAGCAGACGCCCCCGGACATTGCCGTTGACCCGCCAAACTTGTCGCTCTTTTCGAGCACCAGCACGTTGTTCCCGAGATCGTGTGATCGGATCGCAGCACTCATACCGGCAGCGCCAGAACCGATTACCAAGAAGTCGACTGATTCATCCCAATTCATAGCCACCGCGACGCGTATTGCCTTTCAACTCGCCACCATAGATGAACCAACTCCCCGGTTTGCGCAAGGGGTAACTGAAACATGTTCTAGTTTTTAGGCTATCGCCGGCGAAACGGAGGGCAATCTGAGGTCTTGCGGCGCTATTGCTTGTTCTGAACAACAGCTGAGGGGCGTGAATCAGGGAACGATTGAGACGGTCGAAGCCACCGCATTCTTACCGCCGTCGTCGTCGATAACGGTCAGAGTGACAACGTAGTCACCTGGCGTGTCGTAGATGAATGGCACGATCGAGTCGGCGGTCACGATGGCTTGTGAACCGACTCCCGGCTCGAAGCGATACTCCATGATCACCCCGTCGACGTCTGAGGAATCTGATGCGTCAAAGGTCACCTCTTCCCCGACTGTGGCTGCAGCCGGGACGGAGAGTACAGCAACCGGCCGATCGTTTGGCGCTCTTGCGACACGTGTGTCGTCCCCGCAGCCTAAAGCGAGCACTGAGAGAGCTACCGACAAGCTAGTTAGGATCGTAATGCCGCGAATCATTCCAGAACCCCTTGCACAACGCGTTCGATCAGTACCGATCAGCGAAGTATTTGTCCAATAGTATCGCCAGATCCTCGCGAGTCTGCTGCGGAATCAACTTCGGGTCGGTCATTATTGCATCCTCGAGAGCCGTACTCGCATCGCACTCGGCCTCTTTGTCGAGGGGGATGGTCTCGACCACACGGGTGAGTACCCGTTTTACGTTGCCGACGTTGCGAGTGATGTTCTGAATCACCTGAGCGACGTCGACCTCCTCGTCCTCGTTCCATACGTCATAGTCCGTCGCGAGGGCGATCGTGCCGTAGCACATCTCGGCCTCGCGCACGAGCTTGGCTTCGGGGAGCGCGGTCATCCCGATTACGCTGGCACCCCAGGACCGATACAGCTGCGATTCGGCGAGTGTGCTGAACTGGGGCCCTTCCATACATACGTAGGTCCCGTCCTTGTGGACAGTCAGACCTTCTGCTTTGCAGGCCTCGTAGAGCACGTCGGTCAACATCGGATGGAAGGGCTGGCTGAAACCGACGTGGGCCGCAAGATTCTGAAAGAACGTATTTTGGCGGAGGCGGGTCCGATCGATGATCTGGTCGGGAATGACAAAGTGGCAGGGTTCGATCTCGAGCTTGAGGCTCCCCACTGCGCTGACAGACACGACCCAGAAGACCCCGAGCTTCTTCAGAGCCCAGATGTTCGCCAGTACGGGTACGTTCGTCGGGTTGTGGCGGTGGCCCCGTCCGTGGCGAGCTAGGAACGCCACTCGTCGACCAGCCAGGGTTCCGATGCGAATGGCGTCGCTGGGTGAACCAAAGGGAGTGTCGATTGTGACTTCCTCGACATCCTCCAAACCTTCTATGTCGTAGAGACCGCTGCCGCCTATGACGGCTATCTTCACAGAATCACCCATGTTTTTCCCTCCTATAAAACCGAACCAGAAACTGATTGAAAATCCTCGTCATCGTCGCATAATGGACACCATCAAGTTCCTGCGGTGTACGTGCGGATTACGCTTATTGAGTAAACCCCGTATGAGCTACTAGGGATTCGTCCCTTCGCGTGGTGAGCAAGCCCACATAAGCAGTGGGAAGCCTAAAGCGCGAATAATGAACCCCACCTTTTGCAAAAGGCGGGTTTACCTTTGTTCTCCAATACCGGCACCGCGGGGATTTGACAAACCTGGCCCTCATCAGCCTGGAGGCCATATCATCTGACGTCCGCCCAAGACGTGGACATGAAGGTGCGGCACCGATTCACCGCCATTAGGACCAACATTCATCACCAGCCGGTAGCCGGTTTCTGCAATCCCCTCTTTCTTGGCGACCTCGCCAGCCGCCAGGATTAGTTGGCCCAATAGTTCAGCTTGATCTGGCTTGGCTGCGCCTGCGTTTTGAATGTGTGTCTTCGGGATGACCAAAATGTGCTTCGGAGCCACTGGATTGACGTCCCTGAACGCGAGGACCTGATCGGTCTCGTATACGCGATCTGCCGGTATCTCACCGCGGAGTATTTTCCCAAAAACCGTGTCTGACACTGTCTCGCTCCAGGTTTGTTCAGCGAAAAAGTCGGGCAGAAGACATAGCATTCCTTACCGACCGGGACCAGGACCTCTAGCGACCGGAGCCGAGGTGAGAGCCACCGTTCAAAACCGTTTTTGACTATCGATCAGCACAGTGACGGGTCCATCGTTCTCAAAGTTCACGATCATGTGAGCGCGAAATGTCCCGGTCGCGACTGTCACCCCGTTTCCTCTCGCGAGATCGACGAAACGGTCGATCATGGCCTCGGCGCCGACCGGCTCCATCGCCTTGACGAAACTGGGGCGGCGCCCCTTTCTGCAGTCTCCGAGGAGCGTAAACTGGCTGACAACCAGGAGTTGGCCACCCGTATCGAGCAGGCTCAAGTTCATTTTGTCGTCTTGGTCGGGGAAGATTCTCAGGTTTAGGATCTTGTCGTGCGTGTACTTGAGATCGGCGTCGGTGTCGCCTTCCTCCGCCCCCAAGAGTACGGCCAAGCCAGATTCAATCGCTCCCACGACGACGCCGTCGACGGTTACCGAGGCAGCGGTCACCCGTTGAACTACAGCCCTCATCCTGTCTCCTCTAGAGAGCTGATCGCGCTGTGGGCGATATCAAACAACTCCTCCAACTCCAGTTTTGTAATGAGCAGTGAGGGGACGAAGTAGATGACGTTGCCCAATGGTCGGAGATAGGCGCCGAGCTCCAGAGCCCGTTCGTAGACCGTCCAACCCGAGTCGTCCAAGTAGCCCTCATCCTTGCTAGGTTCGAGGTCGAGGGCCCCGATTAGTCCCGTTTGACGTGTCGACATCACAGGTCCGAGCTGTGCCAGACGCTCGAGGCCGTGGGCCATCACGGCTGCCATTTTCGCGACGTGGTCGAGGACCCCATCCTCTCGGAAGGCGCGCAACGCTGCTCTCGCTGCGGATGCGCCGAGCGGATTGCCGGTATAGCTGTGCCCGTAGTACAGGGTTCGACCGCTGTCTGCTTCGCCGAGGAATCCCTCAAAAACCCGGCCCGTCGTCAGTGTGGCCGCGAACGGAAGAAAGCCGCCAGCCAGACCCTTGGACGAGCACAGGAAGTCGGGTGTGATATTGGCCTGCTCACAGGCCCACATCGTCCCCGTACGGCCCATTCCAACGAACACCTCGTCTGCGATGAGGAAGGTGTCTGCTTCCTCGCACAATCGTTTGAGCCGGGTGAGGATTTCGGGGCTGTACATGCGCATGCCCATCGCACCCTGCACTAGGGGTTCTACAACCACACCTGCGATTCGTTCGCCCTGTTGGGCCAGGAAGGTCGCCACCGAGTCCAGGGCATCGACTTGCCAGGCGGTAGACGACTCCTGGGCTGGTGAGGGAGCGAATAGTACCTCGAAGAGCATCGGCTTGAACATGCGATGGAAGAGTTCAACGCCGCCGACGGAAACGCAACCTACGGTATCGCCGTGAAATGCGCCCTGAAAGGAAATGAACCGATCCTTCTCGGGTGCTCCGTTTTGTTGCCAATACTGGTAGGCCATCTTGAGGGCCACCTCAACGGCGGTCGATCCGTCGTCGGAATAGAAGACATGGTCGAGGCCGTCCGGTGTCGCTTGCACCAATTCGTAGGCCAGAGCAGCGGCGGGTTCATGCGTGATTCCCGCCAGTGCACAGTGAGCCATTCTATCTAACTGCTCGTGCAGGGCTGCTTTGATGCCTGGATGCCCATGGCCCAAGTTTGAAACCCACCAAGACCCATTCCCATCGATGTAGCGCGTCCCATCGACATCGAAGAGGTGGACGCCCTCGGCCCGGTCAATTACCAAGGGCTGGCGACCTTCGCGGTAGGTTTTCATCTGTGTATAGGGATGCCAAACGTGGTCTGCATCCCATTTTAGAATCTGGTGCCTTGTTGGTGATTTCATGTACCGACTCCGTTCCCGCTGTCCAAGATCACCTCGAGCAGTTCTGATTCCACGTCGGCGCTGGCACCGGTGAGCGCTTCGTGCACCGACGGATTGACGAAGACCCTGATCTTCTTCACCACTTTGATGAAGTCCGTACCGATTCCCTTAACTACCCGCGACACCTCGTGTAAAGGAACAGCCTCGCTCCCGCTGCCTGAGCCGAACACGAGTTCCACTGTGTCCAGATGGTCTTTGTCACGAGGGGGAGTGTCGATGAGCAGCTCGTGGGGAGCAACCTCTGAACCGATCAACGATGCCACCCGACCGCGCAACGCGGCTGCTAGATCGGCCACCTCGTCCCGTTCCATCTGGTAAATGGTCTCGTAAGCGCGGTGGTGGATCGTCCCTTCCCGTTGGCGGCTGACGGTGAGGCCGCGTTTATAGAGGGACCTACGGTTGGGCTTCAACCCGTTCAACAGCAACCTCGCAGAGCTGGACGGAGCACTCAGCGATTCGACGGCTGCCAAGAACTCATCGTCCGAAGAAGTCAGCAGCAGGGTCTGCAGTTCATCCACAGACGGCTGAACCTCCCCAATAAACCGATCCAGAGCCGCCTCAATCATGGCACTGGCAGCCCGAACGGTGTGATGCCAATACGCTTCAGAGAACATCAGATAGCGGGAGAAGAGGAAGATCTCACCAGCGACACGCCCTTTCTCTGATAGCGCGATTCGATCGCCGCTGGGATTGACCGTCAGATTCGCAGTCAGTCGTGAACGATCCGGCATCCGCCCGTAGGGAACCCCCATATGGAGGCTGTCACGTTCGAGATAATCCAGTTTGTCCGCGTCGATGGCTGAGTTGATAATCGAGGCCAACAATTGGTCGACGGCCAGGTCCGAAGAGGTCCCATGTGTGACGAGTTTCGCGACCCGTTCTGGATCCAGCCCCAGTCCAGACTCGATGAGAACGCGCAACGAGGGCCCTTCGTGCTCGGTTCTTACCTTGCCAGTGATCATAGCGCCCGCGAGATCTTCATGTCGGGGGGTATGAAAGGCTTTGCTGTGCAGTGCCTCGAGGCTGTGGGCGAAAGGATAGTGGCCAACGTCGTGCAGGAGCGCTGCGGCCAGTAGGCATTTGGCGTCCTCGTCACCCACTCGGTCTGAAAATGCGGGCAGGCGCATCAGGGCGATCAGGTAGTCTGCAGCAGCGCTGAAAACGCCGAGACTGTGTTCAAATCGAGTGTGCACCGCACCGGGATATACCAGGTGGGTTGGTCCGAGCTGGCGAATTCGGCGAAGACGCTGCATCGAGGGATGATCGACGATCGCCGAGAACCCAGTGGGCAGGTTTACCGATCGGGAGTCGGGAATTCGCAGACGACGTTCGGGATTTGAAAGCTCATCGAGAATGCTCATGGTCGGGGAATCATGCACGATCTCGATGCGGGTGTGAACCGGCCTTCGTCAGCGCGTCTGTTTCGGGTTGGACGGTATCAGAAAGATGGTCAGTTCAGCTGCTCTAGTTTTGATCCGTCTGAGCTGCAGAATTGGGCCGATTCGACATGGAGCAAGCCACACTCGGAACAGCGTTTGGTCTTGTTACCAAATCCGGTGGGTGGAAGGCCACCCGTCGTCCGTCCCAGCAGGTTCAAGAGTTCCCCATCACAGGCAGCGCAAGTAGTCTCGGAAGCCGTGTACTCTTTGATGCACTCCGGACAGATCTTCAACGGAATCGGCGAGAAGGAAATGTGACTCCTACCGGAGCGTTCCGGCATCAGACGCTGCCCGTCGTCGGGACAGTACAGGGACTCGCGGTCGTATTTTAGTTCGCATTCTGGGCAGACCATATCGCCGTCGTACACCGCCCCGGGATCTTCTTCGCCCGATTGGACAAGTTCTCGTCCGTCATGGATGCAATATTGCGCGCCAAGGTCGTACTCCCGCTCGCAGGTTCGACAGCGCATGACGGACCGGTGTGTGTCGAGGATGTCCTGAGTACCCAGCTGAGCCTCGACCTTCGAAGTCAGCAGACTGCGATCGAATGGACAGCGCTTCATCGCGGTCTGATATTCCCGGTCACACGTGGGGCACACTTTTGTGCGGCCTGGCGGGATGACGGGGATAGGCAATCCCGGCGACTTCCCCTGGCCTGCGCTCACAGTAACGATCCGCCGACCAGCCTCCAGAGCTGGTGTCCTGCGCCGCCGTTCGGCGATCAGGTGAGTCACGTCGTGGGCAGCTCCTCCCGCGTCGGGCTGTGGCGTGCCGATGAGACGGCTTCCTTCGCGGCGATATGCGGCGATCGCCACCCCGGCTAACAGGGTTGCCGTGAGTAGGAGGGCCCCGGTTACGGCGAGGGCGATGGTGCTCGCGTTCTCGGGCAATGTGAAGAAGACGACTAGCAATGCAGCAAGACCCGCAGTCAGCGCGAAGACGATCCGGTACAGGAATCGCCGACCGTGATTTGAGGACGGGTAATACAACGAACTAGTCCCCCAATAGAGAAACTCAGTTGGAGCGCGACGCCCATCCCTGCTCACAGAGACGAGCGAACAGCGTCACGAAGAACACACGCACAGCCGCGCGGGTGTCGGTCTGTTGCTAAGTGTAGAGAGGTCGTGACCCGCAGTAAAGTGCGAGTCGGCTGGCGACGATCCGAGGAGACTTGAAAGGCTACTTCTTCTTCGCTTTCTTGGCGTCTTTCTTGTCGTCCTTTTTGTCGTCTTTCTTGGCGTCCTTTTTATCGTCTTTTTTGTCTGCCTTTGCAGCTGGAGCTGCAGGTGGCGGACCGGCGAGTGTCTCGAAGATCGGTGCGGTCTGTGTCTCACCAAGTGCACCGAGCGCCGCATCAAGCTTCTTTACGTCGCCGTCCGAGTACTTGTCCTTCGCTCCGAGACCGGAGGTCTGCAGCGCATTGTTGAGCACCGTCGTCGCTGACTGGTGGTCGTAGCGCACTTTGAAAGCTTCAAGGACACTATCGTGGGAAACGTCTGCCATTCTACGCTCCTAATAACGGTCTTTCGGCCACGAACGGCCGACGATCCGAAGTTCTTATTACCGCCTCAGGCCCAGTCGAGAAACTCAACTGACATCCCGGGGGCGTTGCTCCTGTACTGACATTCAGACGGCAAATCGGATACACGATGGGCGCCCATCGTGTCAATACATCCGGCACGGGAAACTAGAACGGAATTTCGTCGTCCGAAAACCCTTGATCGAAGCCGGCATCCGCGTCCGACGGGGGCGGAGGCTCATTCGACCCACGACCAGCGCCACTTCCGCCCCGCGGGGTCAGAAACTGAACGCGCTGTGCTTTGACTTCTGTGGTCCGTCGATTGTTTCCGTCTTTGTCTTGCCAATCGCGGGTCTGCAGGGAACCTTCTACGTACGCCAAGCTGCCTTTCTTGAGGTATTTCTCACAATTTTCGGCTTGCCGGCCCCACACGATTACCCGGTGCCACTCGGTGGCTTCTTTCTTTTCGCCTGACTGACGATCTGTCCATGACTCAGAGGTCGCTAGTCTGAGGGTGGCCACTGCTGTGTTCGATTGGGTGTAGCGCAACTCGGGATCGAACCCGAGACGCCCTATGAGCATTACTTTGTTTAGATTTGCCATACTGATTCCTCTTGCGTGCTCGCCTCCCATCCGTGACTTGCCATCGGATTATCGGGAGTTTTCCGAACTTGTTGCTTAGCTATTTTCATCAAACAGCTAATTTGTTTCCTGAATCTCATCGAGATCTCGCTGTCCGGTCCCGTTTGGGACCGCATACTCAGACCTCTGTCGACCTCGCCACAAAGACGTAGCCCAATTCGCTCCGCCCGTATACTGGCTGTCGACGTACAAAACCATATCCCCCCACCGTTCCACAACCATCCTGCCACCATCAAACGACGCATCGGCGCGTGACCCGTGGACTGCTTCCAAGGTGCCTTCAAAGGTGGTCTGCCGAAGCAGCTCCAAACTGCGCGTGAGGACTGCACAGAACTCGCGTGCGTCGGCCTCTGAATCCCAAACTGACATCGAGATCACAACCAGCTCGTCGGCGTCGTTCGTGAGGGCAAGCAACCGATCTCCATCCCAACCGGTGGCGGCCAGGTCGATCGCCCTGTCGGCCAGCCCACCAGCTCCCAAATGGCGTAGTAGAGTCCGCCACTGGGCCTCACCAAAGACCTGGTCGTAGCGAAGGGTGAAGCCGTCGCCGATCAGGACTGACGCGTCGAGCTCTATCCACGTCGGATGATCCCTTAGCACGTAGCGTTCTGGGTGGAGAATCTGTTCCGTCGACAGAGGAGGATCTCGGTAGGCGGCATTCACCCGTTCCCAGCCCCCACCCAGTTTCAAGTAGTGCACAAAGTCGACCCCGGCGAGGTAGGGCAGGAGCATTAGGTCCAATACGAACTGAGGCACGTTATCCAGGCCTGCAGCTTCGGGATCAAGTGATCCCATCTGTTCCCTGACCATTTCGCCAAAATTCGGTATATCAGTGAAGGAAATGGCCCCACCGATCGTGTACTCGATCATTACGGCAACAGCGTCCCCCTCGATCAGAGCCGTCGCCGCGAGTAGAGCATCATCTGCCCTCACCCAGTCCCCACGTACGGCCGACAAATCGAAGAGTTGATCTTGGATTCCGTGCAACAGCTCGTGGGCGAGCGTCGGATCGGCTGCGAAAGTTGCAAGATCATCTAGGAGATACAACGTCTCTGAATCGTCGTCGTAGAAGCCCGCGATTTGGCCGCTGAGCAGATCGACCATCAACTCCCGGTAGTCCTGGGTTGGATCAAGAATACCCCAGTGTTTGAGAAGGCGTTCTTCAATCTCGAACCGTTCCGGCGGGATCTCCTCGTCGAGTTCGGCGATGATGAAGTCTCGCAGCGTGTCCCGGTCATAACGACCCGACGCGATGTCGTGCAGTGGTGCCAGTCCGCGAAGCGCTGCCACGTCGTCCAGGATCGTGCGGATGCGGTCGAGCGCACTATCAACACCCCCCACCGTCACCTGCGCGCTCGCCGAGCCGGCCACCAGTAGGATGACCAAGGTCAAGGCCCGTCGACACCAACACGTCACTGGTTTCGCCCCCACAAAATTCGGAGACCCTCCAGGGTGAGGTTCTGATCCACCTCATCGATCACTTCGGTCTCACCCGCAATGAGATCTGCGAGTCCTCCGGTGGCGTAGACACGGGTTGGAAAGCGAAGCTCAGCTTTCATCCGGCGCACGAGCTCCGTTACGAGACCCGCGTAGCCGAACACAAGACCCGACTGCATGCTGGCAACCGTATTGCGGCCGACGACGTGGTCAGGCGTGGTGATCTCGACGCGCGGCAACATAGCGGCTCTGCGAAAGAGCGCGTCAGCTGAGATCGCCATTCCGGGAGCAATGACGCCCCCCAGATACTCACCTTGCGGGTTGACCGCGTCGAAGGTCGTCGCCGTTCCAAAATCGACCACCAGCAGCCCCGCATTGTGGCGTTCGTAGGCCGCAACTGCGTTGACTACTCGGTCTGCGCCGACCTCGCGGGGGTTCTCGTAGAGGATTCTCATCCCCGTGCGAATTCCAGGCCCCACCAGGAGGGTCTCGACGCCTACATAGCGAGAGATCATCTGCTCGAAATGGTGGGTCACAGGTGGAACCACGCAGGAGAGAATCGCGTGGTCGATTTGATCGATGGAGGCACCAGCCGCATCGAACAACTGGCGCAACGTGATTCCGTGTTCGTCGGCGGTTCGTTCGCGATGAGTCTGGATCCGCCAATGGTGACGCAGTTCAGACCCGTCGTAGACACCGATCACGGTGTTGGTGTTTCCAACATCAAGTACTAGCAGCATGTCATTGCTCTGCGTTGCCCCGCTTCAGGGAGTTGATGGTCACCTCGCCACTGGAAATCTCGCTCTGCCCGCCGTCATCTAGATCGACGACTAGCGCTCCCGTGGCGCTCAAGCCAACCGCCCGTCCTCGATTCTCCCCGTTCGGTCCCCGCCAGCTGACGTCCGATCCAATTGTGACGTCGTGGGCGCGCCATTCGTCTAAAACAGCAGCGAGATTGCCAGCCTCGATGTCTAAAAGCACCGAAGCGACGCTTCTTCCGATTGCGACCGCCAGCTCATCCAAGTCGGGTCGCTCCACCTCGAGGTAATTGAAGGAGGTCACTGTCTCGGTCAGTGGTGCGGGAAAATCGGTCGGGAGCGAGGCGACATTCACTCCCAAACCGGCGATCACCCCGATCACCTTACTGCCCTCGAAGACCCCTTCCACTAGGATTCCTGCCAACTTTCGGCCCGATACCAAAAGGTCGTTTGGCCATTTCAGATCGGGTGTCAGTCCGAATTGGGCGAGCGCCGTTCGGGCCGCCAGACCTACCGCCAGTGTCATTGAGGGCAAGAGGGCGGGATCGACAGCTGGGCGGAGCACGATGCTCATGAAGAGGTCGCCCTCCCGAGATTCCCAAGTACGTCCGTGCCTGCCTCTCCCGGCGGTCTGACGTCCTGCGCGGAAGATCGTGCCCGAGTCGACCCCGGCGATCAGGGCTTTGCGTGCCAGATCGTTCGTGCTCTCGGTCTCTTCAACGTATGTCAATGTCGATTTGCCCGTCACGGTACACCGACCTCGAGATCCAGGCTCAGGTCAGCTGCCTTCGAAGAATGAGTCAGCGCTCCGCTCGATATGACATCGACCCCAATTTCTCGGAGGGTGCCCAGTCGCTCGTCGGTGATCCCTCCGGAGGCCTCCGTGATCACACGACCAGCGCAGCGGGCCACGGCTTCGGCCATCTGCTCATCGCTCATATTGTCGAGCATGATTATGTCCGCGCCAGCCTCGAGGGCTTCATCCAGCATCTCGAGTGACGTGATTTCGACTTCGATTGTTGCCGTGTGGGGAATTGCCGCTCGACAGGTTGTCACCGCCTTGGTCAGCGAGCCTACCGCAGCGATGTGATTGTCTTTGATCATCACAGCGGCCCCCAGGTTGAAGCGGTGGTTAAACCCGCCGCCTTGCCGCACGGCGTATTTCTCGAGCTCGCGAAATCCCGGTGTCGTTTTTCGCGTGTCAACGATTCGCGGGCCGTCCGCGCCGAGCAACTCGGCGTAGCGAGCCGTTGTGGTGGCGACCCCACTGAGATGGCGGATGAAATTTAACGCAACGCGCTCACCTCTCAGAACTGAACGAGTCGGTCCGGTGATTTTGGCGACCTCGGTCCCTGCGGCAACTTGGTCTGAATCGGCCGATGTTGGGTGGATTTCCACCCCAGGATCGAGTTTGGCGTACACCCGCTGGAACACGCTAAGGCCGGCGATAACCATCGACTCCTTCGCGAGCAACACGCCCCGGGTAGTGGACTCTGCAGAGAAGAGTGAGTCGGTTGTCAGGTCACCGCAGCACAGATCTTCGGTGAGGGCCAAATCGATAAGCTGATCCACCGCCGGAGAGAAAGGAAACTCGTTCATCTGGGTCCCTCGAGAAAATGCCTTTTGACCGTTTCGCAATACCCGGTCCGTGACCGGGGAACAAGGGCTTCCTTTTCCTTTGTTTGTAGCGAGCACAATGGCGAGGCCAAAAGGGGGATCCAGACCTAATATAGTCGGCCTGGTATAGAGACCCTTTCGCCGTGGAGGCGGACCTGAGTTGGCCCGTCTTTCTCTAACACGGTGACTGTTTGTCGACCCGTAGCAAGGGCCAAAACGTTGCCGTCAGCCCACTCGAAACCCTTTCCGAGCAAGTGGAAGACCCCCTCGTCGGACAGGGTCGCTATGACTCCCGAATCGGAATGCTGCAGGGCCAAGAGCCACCCATCGCCGTCGTAGCGAACGGCATCCCGTATCGTCGGTGACTGGTTCGCGACCTCTCGGGCGAAGTCGCCCACGAAAGAGTCGGTCAATGAGAGACTGACTTCCTCTCTTCCCCATCCGCACCACAACTCCAAGCCGGAGCTTCCACACACACCGTCACCCGAGCGCCAAACTGCATCTGGTTGCGCTCCGTCACCGAATGGCCAGCTACGAGGCTCGCATCCCGCACTCGTGCAAACCGCAGGAGCATCAGAGAGCAGCAGGGCGCCGCCAGGCAAACCGACGAGTCCTGTGTGTCCGGGCGATTGATCTTCGATGGCCTCCCACAGTCCCGTGGCGCCCGAAAACCAACTCAGTGAGATCCCGTCTGTGGCGTACAGACGGCCCAAGTCGTCAATTGCCAGGTGGGGTGGCTCCCTGAACTCGGGGTGTAGGCTCAAGCCAATCTCGGGACGACTACCCAGTTTGACGATCGTCGCGCGCCTGCCTTCGTCGGCTTCGATCCAACCCGAGACGTACATCGACCCCGAAGGAGATACTGCCATGTCGAACGGCTCGATGTTCGAACCGCGCCAAGCGTGTTGGCTGAAGCCGGTTCCGCCCAGTGTACTGAACAATGCATCGAGTGATGGGCCCATCATAACGTAGAACCGACTGTCGGGTGCGCGGTGACCCGACATACTGGTCGGATGTTCCGCTGCCTGCTCCGCCGAGATCCGTCCGATGCGCACGACACCGGCGTGGCTCAGCGCCAGAATACCGTTTGTCGTGCCGACCAAACCGCTGTCCATGGGCACGGGAGTCCCGCGCCACATGAACGAATCACCTTCGATGGGTAGAAGCTCTAACCCCTCGGAGCTGGTGTACGCACTGACTGAATCCCCGTGGCGAAGCAATAGGAAAGGGCTGCTTCCGTTGCCGCTCACCGCCACTTCAACGCGCTCGGCGCTTCGCGCCTCGAACTGAAGCTCGCTGACCTCCTCGCGGTTCTGCCAAAGGTAGGCCGTAGCGGTACCATTCCCAGCGGTCGCAACCAGGACACCGTTGTCGAGGGTGCCCGAGATACCCGCGATCGCATCCCCCTCAACCGAAATTGGCTCTTCCCAGTTCATCAACCGACGTTCGGCCTCGCCGCGATAGACGACGTGGCCGGTTTGGGTTGCGCAGAGGGCGAAGGCGACGCCAGCTCGATCTCCCATTGAAACGACACTGTCGCACGTCTGTGGCAGCCTCAGCGCGCTGGCGGGACCTGCCAAATCGACGTGCCCGGAGGTGAATTCCCCAACCATGCCCCGAACGCCAACGTAGGCCCTCTCCAAACCGGTTCGTATCGTTCCTCGCCAGCCGTCGAAGGGCTGGCTGCTCGGGCTGATTAGATAGGCGTGGATTCCGTTTGCGAGCGAGAGTTGAATCTGAACGCCGGCCACCCGGGCTAACGCCTCGGTTGGTCCCACTGAAATCCAATCTTCGACTGTGGTGTCTGTGAAGACGGGGAATACTTGCCAGCGCCGAGACCCGAAATGGGCGAGTTGCCGCCCAGCGCCGCACCACGCGCCACCGGATCCGTCAGAGGTGCAGGCGTCTCGCCAGTCCGAAGGCTGAAATGCTGGTGCTCGACCAGCCAACTCGATGGGGTTGCGATTGGGTGCTCTGAGGGCCCAACCGCAGCGCCCATAGCCGAAAGAAGAGCCCTCTTCGTCCAATGCTCGCACTGTAAACCCGACGAGCGGAAACTCCCCACCGCTGGGGAGAATCAGGCTGGTCTGGGTTTCGCCTACCACGACCGCTTCGGGGTCGTCGACAACACAGTAGGGTGCCTCCACAACGCCGATCTCGTAGCGAATTCTGTCGCTCGGGGTGACATCATCACTGACCTCCTCCCACGACAGCTGGAACTGGTTCAAGGCGACCCGCTCGACCAATGGCATGAGGGGGAAGTTGGGAGGCGTCGGTTCGCTGTCAGTCGAAGAACCACAGCCTGGAATCATATCGGCCGGACGGATGAAAACGACAACGACGAAGATGAGGACGAACGTCACCGCGAACCATGGAAGCGCTGAATTTTTGCCTGGCCGCTTCATCGATTCGAACTACACCCGTCGATTGCGTCGAGCAGGTCGTTTACCACGCGGGCTGGGTGTTTGGACAAGCAAATCGCTCCCAGCACCGCAACACCGTGCGCACCAGCCGTAAGACACGCTCGCACTCTCTCGTTCTGCGCTCCTCCCAGGGCATAGACCGGCAGAGTCGATGCAGTACATATCTCGGCCAGCTTCTCGATTCCGAGGGGCGGGCGCGCTTTCGCTTTGTGACTCGTGGGCGTCCAGATCGGACTCAGTGTAACGTAACCGCACCCAGCGGCCTCTGCTGCTGCGACTTCCTCGAGCGAATGGCACGACCGTCCACGGATTCCACTCCTCGAGCTCGGCGCCAGCATCCAGCTGGTTTCATGAACATTGTCAGTGGCCTCGAGCAGACCAATTTGTGTCGAACCAAAGACCACGGTGGCCTCAGTATCTCGGGCGAGGTGACGGAGCGAAGCGATGTGTTTCGAGGCGACATCTGGCTCCGCAGAATGGTTCCTGTACCAGATGAAGCGCGCCCCAGCTGCCACAACCTCGGCGGCGAGCATCAACGGATCGCAGTCCGCTTTTTGGCACGTGGGCACATCGAGAACAACCAAGAGCCGACTGGCTGTTTGAAGAGGACTCGTAAACACCGGCTTAGGTGTCGCCCAGATCGACGAGGCCTGTGGTGGGGCTGGAGGCATCGGCATAGAGTCGAACCGGGATGCGCCCGGCCTGATACGCCATTCGACCGCCGGTCACCGCGTGCTTCATTGCCAGCGCCATCGCGATCGGATCCTTGGCCCGCGCCACAGCACTATTGAGTAGTACGGCGTCGCAGCCCAGTTCCATGGCCTGGGTCGCGTCAGATGCCGTACCGATGCCCGCGTCGAGGATTACCGGCAGCTTTGTCTGCTCGCGAATCAGGCGGATATTGTAGGGATTCCTAATGCCTGCACCACTGCCGATCGGCGACCCCAAAGGCATTACTGCGGCACATCCCACCTCTTCTAGCCGACGGGCGATGATGGGATCATCGGTCGTGTACGGGAGCACGACGAATCCGCGCTCTACCAGTTCCTCGGCTGCAGCAACGAGGTTTGTGACGTCGGGCAAGAGGGTCTCATCGTCACCGATCACCTCGAGCTTGATCCAGTTCGTGTCCAACGCCTCCCGAGCCAATTCCGCCGTGAGAATAGCCTCCTTGGCGGTGTAACAACCCGCTGTGTTGGGCAGGATGAAGTAACGTTTACGGTCAATCGCGCCGATAACACTGGCGCCCGTTCCGGAAAGATCCAGCCGTCGGACCGCGAGTGTCACCATCTCGCAATCGGAGGCCTCCAGGCTTCCGATCATCGAATCGAGGCTCGGAAAGCGACCCGAACCCATCAACAAACGCGAGCGGAAGGACCGGCCGCCGATAGTTAGGACGTCATCTTGGCTCATCTAGCCCCCCTGCACAGCGTGTACAATCTCAACTTGGTCATCCGCCGAGAGAGCCGTTTCGCCCCATCGTGAGCGGGGCACGACCTCGTCGTTCACTGCTACAGCGATCCCTTTTCGGTCGGCTGAGATCCCCATCTCGGCGAGCAGACCGGTCACCTGTATGGAATCGCTGATCTCTCTGACTTCGCCGTTTATCCTGACTTTCATTCACACACTCATGTTGGCTCGGCTCGACAGACGAGCTGGGGAAAACGGGACCACCGATTCGGGCAGCCGACCTTCGTGCACCAAAGACGTGATCGCCGCGGAGGTAATCGGTGCTAGGAGAAGCCCGCTGTCACCATGGCCGGTGGCGTATAGCAATCCTGGCGTCTCGCTTTCGCCGATCAACGGCATATCATCGGGTGACGTGGCGCGGAACCCACAGCATGTCTCCATCACCGGCAGCTCGTATATCCCGGGGATGAGCTCATAGGCTCCGCTCAATAGTTGGTGGAGTCCGCCAGCAGTGATGTCCCTCTCGAATCCAGCTTCCTCGCTCGTGGCTCCGATCAGCAAACGACCGTCGGAGCGGGGCACGCAGTACACGCGCTGGCCGCGAATCGTATGAGTGACGAGCGGATGTTCTGCATCCATTTGAATCGCAACCATCTGTCCCTTCACCGGGCGAATCGGAGGCGCACCTTGTGGAATACTCAGAATCTGGTTCGACCAGGCGCCAGCGGCGATGATCACGAGTTTAGTGTGGAGGATCTCGTCGTCGAGTTGGACTCCCGTGACCTTTCCATCTTCCACCAACACAGCGTGGACGGCGGTCTGCTCCAAGATCTCACCACCGCAAGCCTTCACTGCGGTGGCCATCGCTGAAAGAAAGAGCCGCGAGTCGACGCGATGATCGTGAGGGGTGTGGACGGCCCCTACGGTGCGGTGACTCAACATAGGCTCGAGGTCGTGGCAGCCTTCTCGCTTCATCCAGCGGGAATCCAAGCCCAAGGCCTTCTGAAACCTATTGAACTCCCTGAGTTTCTTGGCTTCCTCGGCGTCCAAGGCGACGACCAGCGTACCCGTCGTGTCGTAATCAACCGAGAAGCCTGCTCGGGCCTCCAGTTTCGTGACAAACTGAGTGAAGAGTCGAATGCTCTGGAGTCCGAGACGCGTCATGTCGGTCTCGGTGGTCTCGACAGCGCGTACCGGACACAGCATTCCGCTTGCGGTAGATGAAGCCTCGCTTCCGGCGCGTCCTCTGTCGATGACGGCCACGTTTAACCCGGACTCGAGCAGGGTCCAACCAATCGAGAGACCGATCGCCCCGGCCCCAACAACGATCACGTCATGCATATCAACCCTCTCAGCCACCTGTTCAGGTAGGCCAATAGTGCACCACCACCAGCTCAACCATGAGGTTGCACGCTGCGTGATAAACAATTGACGCGCCTATTCCGCCGGTCCTATCTCTCAACCAGCCAAATGCCAGAGAGGGTAAAAACACAGATAGGCGCCTCGGGTCAAACCCAATGAAGAAATGTCCGAGCGCAAACATCAAACTGGTGATGATAATCGGTGCGCTGGTGTGAAACGGCCCCAGGCGATATTTTCGTGTGAAGACCTCATTTAACCGCCCCTGCAAGTAGCCGCGATAGAAAAACTCCTCGGGCAGAGCAATCAGCAGTAGCTGAACGAGGAGAGCCAGGGGGATCCAGGTCCAGGAACGCTCAATTGTGACCGATCCGCCGTCGATCTCAGCCCCCGGGGCGACGATGCTCGGAACCTGATCGTCACGCGTCACATGGATGGTGAGGCTGTTTCCGTCTCGTGCCCAAAAGACGACCTGATGATCTCCTCCGCCAGTTTGGATTTGCCAACTCGCGAGACCACCCTCGTCGGGTACCACTGTCGGTCGAACCCCGCTGCGGTAATAGAGGTCGGCATCCGAGGTCACTTGCAAGTTCCAATCACCCGCCCCGTGCCACTCGGCGATCAGGCTTCGCTGGCGGCGCCAAAAGAAGAATCCGGAATCTGGACTCACTGGCTCCTGGCGAAGCCGCTCGGGCCACGCGAGATAGTTCGATGCACTGACCTCTGGTTCGTGGTCAAAGGCCACCACCTCCCAAATGTGAAAACCCACAAGAAACGGAACAAATGTCAGAAGGGCGATCAACAGCCCAACAGCGATGTGCTTCGGTGCGCCTTTCAGGGTGAGGCCGTAATCGATCGCGTCCTTTCGGCGGCGGCGCAGAACCTCGATTGGCAAGTAGAGGAACACGAGGGCGACTAGCCCGAGTGCGTTTTCGCCGATCCAACCGACGACTCCCCCGAGAGCCACGATGCCCGCGGTAAGAAACACACTGAGTGCAAATACACTCCAGACTTCCCGCTTGATGGACCTCTTCGTCGATGGCTGTGATTCTGTTTGCACGCTTCGGCGGTTACATCGGCTGAGCCCCGGATACAAGCTTTTCGCTCAAACTGTGGGTCAAAACGCGTGCAATACTGGTCAAGCATAGGAATGAATGGGTATCATTACCTGATTAATCTGATGTACAAGAAGAGTATTGTGCAGCTAGATCTGTCTGGTGGTCAGTCTCTGGGATATCGACTGCGTCCAGTTCTCAACAAGGAAAGAAAATAGATGAAGCTCAACTGTCCGAAATGTTCCACAGAGCATGAGGTGGATGAAGCAACCCTATCTCTCACTGGCGGAGAGATCGTGTGCTCTCAATGTAGCAACGTGTTTTCTGCCGATACAGCCGGGGGCGGGAAAGCCGACCCTTCAGTCGTCGGCCGATTGAAAGGGGTCACAGTGCTCGGCAACGCCGGGCAAGATGACGCGGAGCGCTATTACATCCAGAGAAAGAGCGGAAAGGTCTTTGGACCCTTCGAAAAGGCGCTGATTCGACAGATGATCGAGGGCGGAAAGCTGTCGGGTAACGAGGGCGTTTCCAAGGACAAGTCAGTTTGGATTCCCATCCTTTCCGTGGCGGACTTTGCCTCGTTGTTCCGGGATCGCTCGCAGCACGACCCGAATCCGGCGACTCAACCCCTCGGATTTCACGACGCAGTAAACAGCGCCAGTCAAAGCGGTTCTGGGGTGTTTCAATCACCAGAATCCAGTGGTTTCTCCATTACTGGTCTCATCAACGAGAACGAAGCGAATACGAGCAACAACCCGTTCGCCAACACAAAGCTGAGTGATCCGAACCTGTTTGGTCCCGAGGGCTCGGGCAAACATCAGATGCCCTCATTGAAGGACATCCCGATTCCCGATTCGGTCGATTTCGATATGTCCGGCTTTCCCGGACTGAAGACCGGTACCTTCGAGCAGCCCGCTGACTCATCACGGCAATCGACCTTGCCCGACACCTTCAGCGAGTCGCTTCCGATTCCCAAGTCGAGTGCGATCCCGGAACTGCCAAAACCGAAGAGTGGTGTGGGATTCGGCGGACCGGACAGCGTTCCCCAGCTACCCAGACCCAAATCTGGAGCCGGCTTTGGGGCCGAGCCCTCATTGCCCGAGTTACCACGCCCGAAGAGCGAGTTTCACGCCTCGCCGAGCTCGATGCCCGAACTGCCGCGCCCGGGTCGAACAGGGCTTCCGACACCGAGTTATGCCGGCGGTCAAGAACTACCGGGAACGCCAAAACAGGGCGCTGGCCCCTTGCCAACGCGCAAGATCGACTTCGACTCCCTGCCGCTCGCATCGGGCGGACAAGCGACCAAACAGGGCCTGCCCACTCGGCGTTACGATAGCGAGCTGGGTGCGGAGTTTTCCTCACCGATGGCCTTTGGCGGATCACCGATGCCTGGCTCGCAGGCCGACGAATCCCTGCCCTTGCCAGACGTTGATTTCGCGGCTTCGGGGTTTGATCTGGGGCTTGATGGGAGCGCCGAACACGAGCGCGTTCCCAGCATGGACTTTCCTGGTGCCGAGCCTTCCCTGCGCCTACCGTCATTCGACGTCGACGCACTCGAGGACAGTGCCGGCCCTGCCGAAGCGAAACCGTCCGAGACCAAGACAAAAGCCACCGCGAAGCCTGCTAAGGGTGCGAAGCCCAAGAAGTCAAAGCGGCGAGAAAAGCGAACAAGGGCGAAGACTCAGAGCAAGAGTCGAGTCTATCTACTCGGTCTCTTGGGTTTGGTCGGCGTCGGTGCACTGGCTATTGCACTGTTCGGCGACAGCGATGAGCAGCCGGCTGAGACCGAAATGCCTGTGCAGGGCGACCGGCCCGAACAGACCGGAGGAATCGTCGCAGTTAACCCGCCCGACCTGGCCGGATTGTTCGGCGGTAACTTCGGGGACTACTCCGCTTTTGTCGAAGAAGCGGCCAACATCGCTAACATGAACGAGAACAGGCACACTGAATCAGTTGCTGTACTCGTCGTGGGTCAGGCGCTGATGGCGATCCAATACGGTTCTGATGGTCGGGGAACCGATGACATTGCCCATCGCGCTTCATTCCTGGGACCCAATGAGGACCCGCGGCAGGCCCTCGCCCGAGGCGCGGAGTTCGCGCGCCAGGGTAACCTGATCGAAGCCCAAGCTGTGCTCGAGCCGTTGTATCTAGGGGACGACGCCCACTGGGCTCATCTCTTCACCGGACTCGCCGAGATTCAGCGGTATCGCAACGCCGTGGTCGCCTTCGATTCGAATGTGCCGATCGCTCCCGAGCCCGTAGAGGAAGTCACCCCTGACCCGGCTCCCGAGGAGGGCGAGGAAGCTGAAGGCGAAGAAGCTGAAGGCGAAGACGGGGATGATACCGCTGTCGCTGACGCCAACGATGAGGCGGCGGACGGCGAAGCTGAGGAGCAGGTCGCAGAGGACACGGCGCCCGTACTGGTCGAACCACCAGTTCTCGCTCCGATTGCAGCCGAGAGCTTGGAGACTGCAGCCACGTTGGAACCGCGACTGGCGTCTGCTGCTTTCTTCCTTGCCGTTTGCGCTGAGTTGCGCGGCGAAACCAGTGAGGCCATCGCCCTGTATTCATCGGCCGTTGATCGCTTTCCGGGACACATCCCCAGTCAGTTGGCGGGTAGCCGTCTACTGGTGGCTACGGGCGAATTCGAGGATGCTGCGGGGCGGCTTGCGTTGCTAGCGGACACGCATCGGGACACGACGACCGCAAACGAACGTTCAGAAATCCAGTTCCTTCTCGGTGAATCAGCGATGGCTCGACGCCGATTTGAACGTGCGGTGGAAGCCTACCAACAGGCGCTCATTGAAGACAAAACGAACGATGAGGCGTTGTGGGCCTACGTGTATTTGCAGGAGCGTCTGCTTCGATTCACCACCGGCCTCGTCTTTCTACGTGAAAGGGTGAGCCGTGGAGATCAGGACGTCGAGTATATCCTCGCCCGTTCCCTACTCGAGGCAAGCGAGGCCGACCATAGCACCGAACCCGATACGGACAACATTCAGGTCACCATCGAGACCGTCAGCGCATTGGCGGCCGCAAATCCGGACGACGCGCGGTTGCACTACACGCTTGGGCGTCTCCGTCAGGCCGACGGAAGATTCGATTTGGCGGCGGGTGAGTATGAAGAGGCTATCAACCTCGCGCCTGATATGCGCACCGCCTATTTGCAGCTGGTCGAGCTCGCCGAAATGCAGAACGACCTGGAACTGGCGATGGAACGGCTCAATGACGCCCTCGACCGAGGAGAACCGGACTCTGAGATCGAAACCCAGCTCGCCGACGCGTTCATCCGTCTCGGTGACGCTGAGCAAGCCGCTGAGCACTATCGATTGGCAATCATCTACAACCCGTACTCACTGGAAGCACGCTTCGCCCTGAGCCGATATCTCATTGATCTCGGACAAGAGGAGAATCTGCTGGCCGCACTCGACCAGCTCAACTGGATCGAGGCCGTCGGGGTGGACGAAGAGCTGCTACACTCTCTTTTCGCAGAAGCTCACTACGGCCTCGGCGATCTCCCCTCCGCTCAGCAACGAATGGACCGCGTCACCGCCGACGAGGTCGAAGGGGTGCGCAACTCGGCTCACCTCTACCTCATCGGTAGAATCAACTTTGACCTGGGGATCATTGCCTTGGAAGAAGGACGTGTGGACGAGTCAAACGAGCGCTTCCAAACAGCAGAAACCAGTTTCGACAACGCCTTCACGCACGGCCGCAGCACGGCCGATACACGCTACTGGCAGGGCCGTTCCTTGATCCAACTCGGCCAGTTCTCTGATGCTGACCGTACCTTGCGAACAGCCATCACACTGGCCACGAGCGAACAGTTCGAGCGGGGTGCATTCTACTACTACCTAGGCGACGCGCTGATTCGCGCGGACAGTCACGATCAAGCGCTTGATGCGTTTCAGGCCGTCGACCGTATCGATCTGGCGTGGGCCATGGCCAACCCAGAGGTCTTCTTCCGACGAGGTCAACTCAACCTGCGAACTCAACACCGATTCGAGGCTGAGAGAGACCTCCGATGGATGTTGATGTTGGAACCGAAACGGGCCGACGCAGCCGCAACTCTCGCCAAAGTCTACGCCGATCTGAGGGAGTTCGATAAGGCGATAGCCTACTACCAACGTTCGTTGGAACTCGAACCCGATAACGCCACAGCACACAATCAGCTCGGGATGCTGTACAATCGGCTGGAAATGAAGCAGGAGGCGGTCGTCGAACTCGAGGCAGCTTATCGCTTGGGATACGCAGAGTTTGACCCGGCACTCCATCGGGTGTTGGGCTATCTGTATAGGGACTTCGCCCGGAGAGGAGAAGCGGTGGAGCACCTTCGACTGTACGTTCGAGAAGCCCGTTTGGTCGAGGGAAGCCCCGAGGCTCTTGAGATCCATAATCAAATACGGAGGCTTGGAGGACGCTAGGTGGGGGCCGAGCACGTTTGATCGAAGTCATGATTATCTTTTACGGTGAACCGTCCGCGGAGTTCTCGAGCTCCTTGGAAGAGATCCGACCAGATTTCCTCGAGTCCTGCGTCATTGCAACTGAGTGGTCCACGTTTGAGCGCTGTGTCGCCGAGGCAGCACCGAGCCTGGCGATCATATCGTTTGGTGCATTTGCCGAGGGCGGGCCGTCCGCGGCAATTGAGACTCATGAGTTCCTCCTGGAACGAGAGATTCCTTCAATCGTACTGATCAGCGAGGGAAGCACCCAAGAGCGCCGGATTGCCGAATTGGTCGCGGGGTTCAAGATCATTCTCGAGCCACCCTTTATCCCGGCCGAACTCGAGAAGGCGCTGACGAACGCGCTCAACCCAGCCGAATTCGTGCGCGCAGGGCTATCTGAGAGCGGTGACTATTCTGCTGTCACCATCGCCGACATCGCCGACCGTGGCCTCGGAGAGGAAGAAGAGGAGTTCTTCGACCAAGAGCACAAGGTGGGAGATACCGACCAGGTCGGTCATCCCGTGATTGGGGTCCCGCGACCGCCCACCGGCAGCGAAGAAGTCCAGCTCGATATGTCGGAACTTCCACCCGATCCGCCGACCGCAGAACCAGTGGATAGCGAACCTGCTCCTTATCTGGGCGAGGCTGAAGACGAGGGGGAAGTCTCATTTGGTGATAGCTTAGAGGTCAGAGACTGGACCGACACGGTCTACTCGCCCCCTCCGACTACGGACCAAGGGCGCGAGAACCGAGTCGCTACTCCTGTTGCCGATACACCTGTCTCGCTGGAACCCGCTGCGCCGGCTGAGCCAACCTCAACTCCGGTGGCTCACGCCAAGTTGGCAGTCAAGCTCCCAACCCTGATCAAAGGGAAATTGAATGAGGTCCCGGCACTGAGGCTTGTTTTTGGACATCACGTGCTGGGGCATACGGGTCGACTCGTATTGAAGATGGGGAGAATCAGTCGCGAGATCGCGTTCAAGGACGGCGTACCCGGTCTGCTTGATCTGCGAATCATCGACCCGGCCACCCGCAATCGAGTCATCGCTAGCCTGGTCTGGAGTAGTGGTCGATATAGCTTCTTCGAGGAGCCGGTTCGGGCCAATCAATTCTGTCCTTTTGGAGACATTCTCGAAATCGTGCACAGCGCGATTCATCAGGGCATGAGTCTCAATCAGGTGCTCACACCCCTCAGCGGCAGTCTAAAGCGCTTTCCAGTCGTCACCACACGAGTCCAGGCCAACAGTGAGAGTGTGGCCGTGCTGCCAGGTGTCGCACAGTTTCTCAATCGTTGTGGCACGAAGAATCTCGAAGGCATCGCGGGCACGATGACCGACGCGATGGAGACGAGTCTCAAGAACGCTCTGTTCTGCGACTATGCGGGGTTGATCGCATTTTTGGACGAACCGATGGAGGGACCGGTCGAGCTTAGCTACGAAGCCGTCGATCGGTGGCAGGTCCCTTCGGAGCCGCTTCCCAAGCCCAGCCAGACCAACGACGACGAGATCATGCAGGTTCTGACGGAGCAAGTGCGTCGCTTCCAAACTGCGACTCCCCACGAACTCTTCTCCGTCCAGGAGGGATGCGGTCGTCGAGCCGTGCAAGAGGCGTACTACCAACTCGTCAAAGACCATCATCCGGATGCCTACGCTCTGGCTCGGTCGCCAGAAGTTCAACCGATGGCGGAGATGCTGTTCCGAATGATTCGGGATGCCTACGCGAACCTGTTGAAGTTGGAAAAAAGCGACCAACCGTCGCCGGCGCCAACTGCAGATGCACGGGACACCCTCGACGACTCCAGTGCGAGCGGTGCAGGGCACTCCTACGCTTACGGCAGGGGCGAGACCACTGACCACAGTGGGTCGACGAGGATTCCCGACGAACTGCGGAGGCAAGCCCGCGAGACGCCGAAACCTCGCAATCAGAAAGAGAGCACACCGCGCCCCGAAGAGCGGCGCACTGTCGTCGGGAAACGCGACCCAAGACAGACCTCGCAGGGACGATCTCGGCGCAGGGGACCCAGCACAACCCAGAGACGGCGACTCCAACAGACCGGAACGGGTCGGCTAATGGCCTCGATTAAGAGTGACGTGGGCGTCGATATGGACCCGCGCCAGTTGTTCAAAACTGGAACGACGTTACTGGGCTCGGGCTCGAACTCGCGTGCCCTTCAAACATTCAAAAAAGCACTCGATCAGGACGAGAGCAACGCCACCTATCTTGCGCACTACGCCTGGGCGATGTACTTGGTAGATAACGGTGATGTGGGTAAGGCTACCAAATTACTGAAAGATGCAGTCAGGTTAGCAAAGGGATCCGATCTGGAATGGCCCGCCTTGTTTTTGGGCCATCTGTACATGGCTGAGGGTAACCCAGAAGACGGTGTCGAGAACTACCGCAAAGCGCTGACGGCCAATCCCGGCAACATTGAGGCAAAACGAAGACTGCGTCTACACGACATGAGAAACAAGGGAACGGGTAGTTTTCTTGACAAGTTGTTCAGCAAGTCCAAGAAAAAGAAAGGTTCAGGTAATAAGAGTACGAACAAAAAACGATAGGGTCGCATAAAGAATGGGGCCAATAATCGGTATCGATCTCGGAACGACCAACTCGGTCGTTGCCGCCCTCGTCAACGGCGAGGCTGTGGTTCTTCCCAACCCGGAGGGATCGCGCACGACTCCATCCATGGTCGGCTTCACGGAAGCCGGAGAACGGTTCGTAGGCCATCAGGCCAAACGCCAAGCCATCATCAACCCCGAGCGCACAGTTTACGCCACCAAGAGACTGATGGGCCGCAAATTCAATGCCCCAGAAGTTCAAGAGTACAGCAAGATCTTCCCATTCCAGTTGGTTGAAAACGTCAACGGCGACTGCTGGGTATCGGTCGACAACAAGAATCACTCCCCTCAGGAGATTTCAGCCCTCTTACTCGAAAAGATGAAATCCACCGCCGAGGACTACTTCGGCGAGGAAATCACCCAGGCCGTCATCACGGTTCCCGCCTATTTCGACGATGCGCAGCGGCAGGCGACGAAGGAAGCTGGGAAGATTGCCGGACTCGAAGTCAAACGAATCATCAATGAGCCGACGGCTGCGGCCCTAGCTTACGGATTGAACAAGAAGGAAGACTCGAAGGTTGTCGTCTTCGACCTCGGTGGTGGCACGTTCGATATCTCGGTCGTGCACATCCGAAATGGCGTCTTCGAAGTGCTTGCCACCTGCGGTGACAACACCTTGGGCGGCGAAGACTTCGACCACGTGCTCTTGCGCTACCTCATCGATGTCTTCCACGACGAGACTGGGGTCGATGTCTCTAACGACAAGATGGCGATCCAACGGTTGAAAGAAGCGGCCGAGAACGCAAAATGCGAACTGTCGACGCTGTCAGAGACCAATATCAACTTGCCCTTTCTCGCAGTCGATGACGAAGGTCCGAAACACCTCAACACCATTGTCAGTCGCTCTCAGTTCAACGAACTGGTCGAGGCCCTGATCGATCGCCTCAACGCGCCTTGCCAGGCTGCGCTCGAGGACGCGCAGACTCGACTGAGCGAGATCAACGAGGTCATCCTAGTGGGCGGCATGACGCGGATGCCCGCCGTCAGAGCCAAGGTCGAAGATATCTTCGGTCGCACGCCCCAACGCTCGGTCAACCCGGACGAAACCGTCGCCATCGGGGCTGCAATTCAAAGCGGCATTCTCGGGGGTGAGGTCAAAGAGGTCGTGTTGCTCGACGTGACACCGTTGAGTCTCGGCATCCGGGTCGTGGGCAATCGTTTCTCGAAGGTTATACGGCGCAACACGCCGATTCCGGTGCGAGAGTCCAAGATTTTCACGACCACCGAGGACAATCAGGAGCTGGTCAGCATTACGGTTCTCCAAGGCGAGAACGAGTTTGCCGACCAGAACAAGTTGCTCGGAATGTTCAACCTGACCGGTCTTCCCGCCGCCGGGGCTGGAACTCCCCGGGTTGAAGTCGCCTTTGATATCGACACCGACGGAATCCTGCACGTCTCGGCGCAGGACGTGAACACCAAGAAATCCCAATCGGTCGTCATCACGAATGCATTTGGGTTGACTGAAGAAGAGCTCGAAGACGCTCAGCACCGCCTTCAGAAGTAAATGAGGCTCTATTCGGGGCACTCGCCCTGGATGTCAAAATCCGCCAACGAGAAGCTATCACTGACTACCGCCTGACCGCTGTCATCGGCGTCGCTTGGGGTGATTCGCACCGTGATACCGGAGCTGTCAGGATCGAGGTCGCAGAGCGCGTCCCAGCGGAAGAGGTGCAAGACCGGTTCGTCCTTGATGGTCGGGAGATTGGCCGTGCCATCACCACCCGAGGCTGCGGTGGGGATGCTGCAGGTGCCGCCCGAGCAAAAACGGATCTGAATATCAACGTCGTCGCCATCGAGGTCTGTGAGGGTGTAGTAGACGTCGACGACACTGCCGGCGCCCTCAATCGCGTCGAGTTCGGCTGCCGGAGCGCGATTGGCGATATCAACGGCATCGGTGCAGCCGCTCAACAGAGCGATCGCTGCAAAGACAAGTACAGTTCTAAGCGTCATCAGTCGGTGAACTCCGTTTTGGATTCAGCAATAAGTTCAAGCATTTGTTTATGTATGGACTGGTTCGAGGCGACCAGCTTGGCCGGATGACTGACCTGGAGTTGGTTTCCCTCGTAGTCTGAGACTCGACCGCCGGCCAACTCGACCAGTAGGGCTCCTGCTGCGACGTCCCAGGGATTCAGATTGGCCTCCCAGAAACCGTCGAGGCGGCCGCAGGCCACCCAGGCGAGGTCAAGGGCAGCGGCGCCCATCCGCCTCACACCCTGGCCTGCGATCATGAATGATTTGAACAACGGGATGTAAGACATCGGTCTTTCTCGCCTGTCGTACGCGAAACCAGTCGCGAGCAGGGAGCGATCTAAGCTCGATTCTGTGCTGACGCTCAGGGCTGCCCCGTTTAGGTGTGCCCCACGGTCGGGTCGCGCCATGAAGAGTTCGTCCCTTGCCGCGTCATAGATCACTCCTAGAAGTCCCTCCGTCCCCCGGTAGCATGCGATGCTCACAGCGCAGTGAGGATGTCCATGTGCAAAGTTGGTTGTGCCGTCGAGAGGGTCGATCAGCCAAACGTACTGATCGGCGCTGGGATGGTTCATTTCCCCCGCTTCCTCGGCCAGGATCGAATGGGTGGGAAACGCCCCTTTGATGATCGTGAGAATCGCTCGCTCGGCGGCCAAATCAACCGCTGTCACCAGATCGACGTGCCCTTTGTGAGCCACCCCGAGGTCGGCCCGATTGCTCTGAAGCCCTTGCCGGATCAGTTCACCGGCCTGTTTGGCTGCCGAAACAGCCGCGCTCTCGCAATCGTCGAGCAAGCTTTCGTCTAATGCGAACTTCATAGGCGCGCAAGTTACCAAACTGGGCCACGGGAGACAAAGGACGTTGTTGAGTGCGCGGCTGGGTCCTTGTCCCCTGACCGGGGAAGAGTGATAATCCCCTTTCTACTAACCTGGAGGATTCAATGCCCAGAGTCGTCGTGATTTCCGACATCCACGGCAATCTTAATGCGCTAAAGGCTGTGTGGAGTGACATCACTCGCCGCAAGACCGATCACGTACTCTTTCTTGGGGACCTCGTCGCGTTCGGGCCGAAGCCACTCAAGACGGTTCAGTTCTTCAAGGACAACAACGACGCGGCCGTAATGCTGCGCGGCAACACCGCTCGTTACCTGCTCGACAAGACTTGGACGAAGGACGACTGCGACTTGCCTAAACCCATTCAGGAGAGCTTGGCCTGGACAGCGAAAAAGCTCGGGAAACGCGGTATGTCGTTCCTAGAGAATCTGACGGACGAGACGACTTTTAGCGTCGAAGAAACAAAGCTCCTCTTGTGCCATGCCTCACCGGGCAGCGACGAGCTTGGCATCACAGAGGAGACAGCTGGCTCGATGACCAAGGCCTTCAAAGGGGTCAAGGCGGATCTTGTCCTGTGTGGCCATACTCATATTCCCTGGCGGAGCTCGGTCAACGGTACAGATGTCATCAACGTCGGAAGCGTCGGCTTCCCTTTCGATCGGGACCTTCGGGCGTGTTACTTGAGCTTTTTCGTGGGCGATGGCGAAATCCGGGAACTCACGATAGCCCGCCATTCCTATCCGACGCCGGGCACAATCAGAGAGCTAGAAGACTCGAAGATGCCATCGAGCAATCTCTTCATACATCGACTCAAGACCGCTACCGGCGACTCGCCTCGGGCCTAGCAGGCTGCTGTGCTTCGTTCCGGACGTCGACCTTTCAGACGATCTCGTTATCGATAACTTCCCAGACACCTTCAGGTGGATTGTGGCCAACCATGCCCTTCTTCTTGGCTTGTAGCTCGCTGGTTTGGAAGACCCAGTCCCACAGACCGGTGCTGACTCCGAAACAGGCCTCTGGGAGCTTGTAGTGGTGAACCAGGTGGCGGCGGCGAGCGACACGTGCCCACTTCGTCCGCGGCTTTCTGTGGTGTGTCGAGTAGTGTGTGAAATCGTAGGCCATGTAGCCGGTGACCCAGCCGCCCACGAATGGAATCGCGGCCCAAAAACCGATCAAGAGCGCGTAGACAAAGAAACCACCGATCGCCACCAGGACTCCGGCGGCGGGTGGAATGACCAGCCTGTCGGTGTCGTTGGGAAACTGGTGATGAATGCCGTGAATCAGCTTCATGTTCTTTTTGCCGAACTCGGTCTTGGCCTCGTAGTGGAACAGCCATCTGTGCAGGACGTATTCGGTGAAAGTCCACCAGAACACCCCTCCCACGAAGACTGCGATATCGGTGTACCAGGACCATCGACTCGACGAGAACGCAAAAAACAGCAGCGTGAGCACCGCTGGGATGAAGATAAAAAACGGCTCTGCCGGATGTGCACGAGTCAATCTTTCGACCAGATCGCTCTTGTACATCCGTGTTGGGTCATCTTGACTAACTTTCCGAGGCATTCCCCCTCCCTTCCGACGAAGCCTTTGCCCAGACTCGTAATCGGTCGCGCATAATAATCAGGAGAATCTCGTCTGTGAAGCAAAAGTGTCCGAAATCCGTCAAAAGCGGTTGCTTGGTAGCCGCCCCACAGTCCGTGGCGTATACTGACTTGCCTGGCGATTGAAGTGAGGTTCAGATGAAAGCAATCCCAACCACCATTTTCGCATCACTAATGTTCGTTGCCGTATTCGTTGGTTTGTCTGCGGATGGGCCGCATCCAGCCCGTACTGAAGAGCTCCCGACCAGCGCTCCGCTAGCGACGACTCCGGAGTTCGATCACAGTGATTGGGCGACAGTATTGAGTGCGTGCGCAGCTGACGGGAGTTTTGACTACGGGAGACTTCTCGGAGACGAGAGTCTGATGAGCGCGTTTCAAAGCTATCTCGCGTCTGTCGCAGGGGCGAGTCTCAACGGACGTTCGGATGCTGACAAACTGGCGTTTTGGATCAACGCCTACAACGCTTACGTCGTGAAGGGCGTCTTGGATAACTGGCCCCTGGAGAGCGTGTTGAATGTCGAAGGGTTTTTCGACTCGGTCGATTACACCGTAGCCAGCCGTGAATTGACGCTCAACGAACTGGAAAACGAGCAGATTCGCCCGGTGTTCAACGAGCCACGCATTCACTTCGCGGTCAACTGTGCGTCCATCGGCTGTCCTCCGATATTAGGGCAACCCTACCTGGGCAGCACCTTGGAGGCTCAACTCGAAGCACAGACAGTTGCCTACATCGAAAACACGACGACCGTTGACCAGAACCTCATGCGAATCGGACTGAGTAAAATTTTTGAGTGGTTCAGTGGGGATTTTGGGGGTATCGACGGTGTTCGCGAATTCGTTGCGCAGCGCCACAGTGCGGGAGATGCCATCCGCAACGAACGCAACCTTCTGATCTTCATCGATTACGATTGGGCGATCAATGGCGCAAATTAACCCTTTTATCGCTAGATCCCGTGTGCTACAAATTTTCACAGGTTATTAAGCGCGCATGAATTTGTGGCCGTTCTGGAACGGCCACATCCCGTAGCCACGGAGGGCTGTATGGGCGATCGACAGGGAAGTTCCCGCCTCGCAAAGATTGTCGCCATAGCAAATCAAAAAGGGGGCGTTGGCAAGACGACCACCGCAGTCAACTTGGCCGCATGCCTTGGTCTCGCGGGACGTCGGACTCTGCTTGTCGACCTCGACCCTCAAGGAAACGCTTCGAGTGGCGTCGGGTTCGTCGATCGGGATGCCGTCGATAGTGTCTATGAAGGGTTAGTCGGCAAACAAACCATTGAGCGACTGATTCTGCGCACCGAGACCGACAACCTCTTTCTCGTACCATCGATAACCTCGTTAGCGGGTGCCGAAATCGAGTTGGTTGGCGAACCAGATCGTGCCTTCAAGTTGCGAAAGCTTCTCGAACCGGTACTCGACCTATTCGACTTCGTTATCGTGGACTGCCCGCCTTCTCTCGGCATTCTCACGCTCAATGCGCTTTCTGCTGCGGACAGCCTGATTGTTCCCATTCAGGCGGAATACTACGCGCTGGAAGGGGTCGGGCGACTTCTGTCCACGGTAGAGCTCGTCAAGGACAATTTGAACCCCAATCTGCAGATTGAGGGCTTTCTTTTGACCATGTTCGACACCCGAAACAAACTCTCGCACCACCACCCCCCCCAACAC